>NZ_JALY01000122.1:0-9943 GCF_002924615.1 Petrotoga halophila DSM 16923
GGCGAAGGGGCGCTAAATAAAGTTTCTAAAGACACTAATATTTAAAACTACAGGAGGGAAAAAATGAAGATAGCTATTCCATTGATAGAAAATATAGGTGAAGATTCAAGAATCAGTGAACATTTTGGGCATGCTCCTTACTTCGCCTTTGTGGATTTGAAAGAAAATAAAGAATACAGCTATGAAATAGAAAAGAACCCTTTGGAAAATCATTCAACAGGAGAGATCCCTCAATACATGCATGAAAAAGGTGTAGAATTAATGGTAGTCAGAGGGATTGGAATGAAAGCGATAAATGTTTTTGAAAATCTTAATATTCAGGTTATAAGAGGAGTAGATGGGACTTTAAAAGAAATAATTGAAGCAATTTCTTCTAACAATTTAAAAGATCGAGATTATACGGTGAAATCGAAATTTCATGATCAAGGAGTTTAAAGAATGTCTGCTTACCAAAGAGGTAGAGGAAAAGGGTGGAGAGGCAAGGGTAGATTTTTAGCTAATTTTATTCTTTTAATCATTGCCGAAAACCCAACTTATGGTTATGAAATTGCCAATAAATTGGATGAAATGGGCGTGGAAACAATCGAAGGTATTGGTCAGATGGGCAGAATATACAGAATACTTTCAGAGTTAGAGGGAAGCGGATATATAACTTCAAGTTGGGATACTTCTAAGAGTCCCCCTGTCAAGGTTTACACAATAACGCCAATGGGATTGGAGTATCTCAGATACGCTCTTGAGGGTATTAAGATGGAATCAGAAGTTCTTGATACCTTCATTGACAAATGTGAAAAGATTCTAAAAAAGAAAGAATAACTTAATTTTAAAAATACCGTTGGGAGGGTTTAATTATGCGAAGAGAAGGAGGAGGCATGGGTGGGGGAGGTTTTTGTGTTTGTGTAAAATGTGGGTATAAAAAACCTCATACACCAGGCGTTCCTTGTCAAGATGAAAGATGTCCAAATTGCGGAAGCGTTTTATTACGTGAGGGTTCATATCATTATAATCAAGCAAAAGAGGTTTTAGAAAAGAAAAGAAAAAGGAACTCAGACGAAAAAAATAATCTCAATTAAATAACCTAAAATATTGAAGGCGCCTTTTTCTAGGCGCCTTTTATAAATCTGTATTATTAAATTAAAAAGTTAAGTCCAAATTTCTGTTCTTTATTTCTTTTTTAATTTCCTCAATGAAACGTTCTTTTGAAACATTTTCTATGTTATCGCCCTTTCGAGTTCTTATATTTATAGTATCTGAATTCATTTCTTTTTCTCCAAAAACTATCATATATGGCACTTTTTTCATCTGTTCACTTCTTATCTTGTATCCCACAGTAGCATCAGAATCATTTACGTAAACCCTAATACCTTCTTGTTCTAGAACACGAGAAAATTTTTTGGCTTCTTCGTTGAATTTTTCAGAAACGGGAAGAATCGAAACTTGAACAGGAGAAAGCCAAGTTGGAAACTCTCCAGCAAAGTTTTCTATTAAAATACCAAAGAATCTCTCTAAAGATCCAAATATTGCTCTATGAATCATAACTGGCCTCTTTTGTTCATCGTTTTCATCTGCGTATACCATCTCAAACCTTTCAGGCATCTGAAAATCAAGCTGAATCGTGGTACATTGCCATTTTCTTCCAAGCGAATCTGTAACGTTAAAGTCTATTTTGGGACCATAGAAAGCCCCTTCTCCTTCGTCTATTCTATATTCCATATTGCTCTTTTCTAATGCCTTTTTCAAAGCATCTGTAGCCCTTTCCCAACTTTCAATATCTCCCATATGATCTTCGGGCATCGTACTTAAGATGGCTTCATATTTAAAACCAAATGTTGAAAATATTTCGTTTGTTAGCTGTATAACTTTTATTATTTCTTCTTCCATTTGTGACGGCATGCAGAATATATGAGCATCATCTTGAGTAAAAGCTCTGACTCTAAAAAGGCCATGTAAAACCCCGCTTCTTTCGTAGCGATGAACTTTACCAAATTCAAACAATCTTATTGGTAAGTCCCTGTAACTGACGAAGTTGTTTTTATATATCAATATATGCCCTGGACAATTCATCGGTTTGACCGCCATAGGCATATCTTCTTTCTCAGTGAAAAACATGTTCTCTTTGTAATGATCCCAATGTCCAGATTGATGCCATAATTTGATATTCATGATTTGAGGCGTTTCTACCTCTACGTATCCATATTTTTTATGAACTTGCCGGGAGTAAGACATCAATTCATTTAGAACAATCCTACCATTTGGTAGAAAAAAAGGCATACCAGGAGCCATCTCAGATTGTAACATGAATAAATTCAATTTTGGACCTAATTTTCTGTGGTCTCTTCTTTTTGCCTCTTCAATCATATTTAAGTAATCGTCAAGTTGTTCCTTTTTGGGAAAGGCGGTACCATATATTCTTTGGAGCATCTTGTTCTTTTCATCTCCCCGCCAATATGCTCCAGATACGGATAGAAGCTTAAAGTATTTAACGTACCCGGTAGAAGGGAGATGAGGTCCCCTGCACAAATCATAGAAATCCCCTTGAAAATAAACTGAAATAGTGTCTTCTTCTAATCCCTCTATTAATTCCAGTTTATAAGGTTGATCCTTAAATAATTCTATAGCCTCTTTTTTACTTACTTCTTTTCTAACAATTTTTATATCTTCTTTAATAATCCGTTTCATTTCCTCTTCTATTTTTGGAAAATCTTCCTCTGAAAGGTTATACCCTTCAATATCAAAATCGTAATAAAACCCATTTTCAATAACCGGCCCTATAGCTAGTTTGACTCTATCCTTCCCAAAAACCCTTACCACCGCCTGAGCCATTATATGAGCCATCGTATGTCGATATATTTTTGAGGCTATTTCATCATCCAAAGTTATTAATTTAATAGTTGAATCCTGCACTATAGGGTTATTCAAATCTTTTAATTCACCGTTAATTTCTGCAGCTATGGCCTTTCTGTACAGCCCTTCGGATATACCTTTAGCAATTTCTGCAGGGGTAATTCCGTCTTTAAATTCTTGAACAGACTCATCTGGAAAAGTTATTCTCACCATTTAATCACCTCTAACAATAATTTAATTTATAAGGTCAAACTTTCAAGTTTTTCTATTAGATCTTTTTCTAGTAACTTATCTATTATTTCATCTAAATCTCCATCAAGTATTTCGTTTATTCTATGAGTGGTATATGGAATTCTATGATCTGTAACCCTATTTTGTGGAAAATTGTATGTCCTTATTTTTTCGCTTCGCTGTGCGGTACCTATTTGTGATTTTCTCTCTTGGATAAGTTGAGATTGCTGCTCTTCTAACTTTATCTCAAAAAGTTTTGCCCTTAGTATATTTAAAGCTTTTTCTTTATTTTGATGTTGGGATCTTTCATTTTGACAAGTCACAACGATCCCAGTTGGTAGATGGGTTATTCTAACGGCAGAATCCGTTTTGTTAACGTACTGACCACCTGCACCACTTGCTCTATAGGTATCTATTCTAAGATCGTTCTCATTTATTTGAACGTCTATATCCGTTGCTTCCGGTAACACTGCAACGGTGGCAGTCGAGGTGTGTATCCTTCCAGAAGATTCTGTTTGAGGTACCCTTTGTACCCTATGCACCCCACTTTCATATTTCAATCTTCTGTAAGCACCTTGACCTTTTATTTTTAGTATGGCGGTTTTAATTCCACCAAGTTCGTTTTCGTTTAGATCAAGAACTTCATATTTCCAATTTTTTCTTTCAGCATACCGTAGATACATTCTCATTAACTCAGAAGCAAAAAGGCTTGCTTCATCACCACCGGTACCAGCTCTTAACTCCATGATAATATTTCTCTCATCATACTCATCTTGAGAAACTAAACCTTCTATGATTTTTTTTCTTGTTTTTTCTTGTTTTTCCTCCAAATCTTGGAGCATTGACTGATATTCTTCTTCAGAGACTTCGTTACTTTCATACATTTCTTTTAACGCTTTTATGTCTTGTAAACTTTGTTCGTAACTCTCAAATAGTGCATTTAATTCTGAGAGTCTAGAATGCTCCTGCCCTAATTTTTTTAATTTTTCGATATCGTTAGTAATATCTGGATCACTTAGTTGTTTTTCTAATTCTTTGATTTTTTTCTTTACTTCTTCTCTAAAATCTAATATATTCAACTTTCTCACCTTTTTATTTTATTTGTTAACATTTAAGAACATCTTTTGCGTAGCAAACGAAACTTTGGAAAATATTTCTAAGGCATTGTGAACAAATCATTTTGCATAAAGCAGCAAAATTTTATATCTTAAAACTTCCAACTAATCTTTTTAACTCTGTGGCTAATTCACTCAACTCTTTCGCTTCTTCGTTTATCCCTATCCCTTGTTTTACTTGTTCGTCTATTACACTTCTTGACCTTTCTAGTTGTTCACTTATTTCTGTTACCGCTTTCGCTACCCTGTCCATCGCTGTGCTCATCTCTTGTGCACTCGCACTTTGTTCCTCTGCACTTGCCGTCATGTTTTCTATCCCTTGGTCCATCCTTTCTATCCTTTCTTTTATACGATTGAAACTTTTCTGTACATTCTCCATCTTTTCGTTTATTTCTCCTATCGTTCCTACTACCTTGTTCGTCGATTCGTTTACTTTGTTCGTTCCTTGCGTTATGTTGGTTAGTATTTCTGATATTTCATCCGTTGCATTTCTTGATTCTTCCGCTAACTTCCTTATCTCATCCGCTACAACCGCAAATCCTCTTCCCGCTTCCCCTGCCCTTGCCGCTTCTATCGCTGCGTTTAGTGCCAACAGGTTGGTTTGCTCCGTTATCGAGTTTATCGTTTCTACTATACTTTGTACGTTCTTGGCGTTGCTTGCGAGTGTTTCTACTTCTTTTTGACTTTCTTTTGTCCTTTCTACCGCTTCTTTCACAGCTTGACTTATACTTTCTATCGTTTTGCTTCCTTCTTCTGCAGCTTTACTTGTTTCATCTGCTTCTTCACTTAGTCTTTGTGCGTCTTGGGATACACCTTGTGCTGCCCTTGCTACTTCGTCTACACCTGAGGTCACTTCTTCTACGTTTCCTGCCGTTTCTTCCGTACTTGTTTGTATCTTGTCCATCTGGTTTTTGAGTTCTTCTGAGTTCTTCCTGCTTTCTTGTGATGATCGTGTTAGACTTTCTGATGCGTTTTCTACTTTGTCCGATGCCTGTTTTATTGACCCCATGGATCTTCTTAATTCTTTACTCATTTCTGATAGGGCGTTTGCCATCTGACCTATCTCGTCTTTGCTTTTACTTTCAAAATTTATCGTTAGGTCTCCTTCTTTGAATTGGTTTATCTTGTTTTTGAAGTCTAACAGTGGTTTCGTTATACTCCTTATTAGATAGATGACCATGATTATCGATACTACGAAGGCTACTACGGTTAGGATGGCTGTCAAGGTTATTGCTTGATTGTTTTCTTCTATGAGTGATGGTCCTAGGGTGTCTTGTTGGACCTTTAATTTATTTCTTTGTTCTTCTAACAGGTTTATTATCTCTACCCTTGCTTGTTCCATCTGCCCGATTATGGGCTGTTGGGATTCTATCGCTGTGACTATTTGATCAAAGGTGTTTTTGAACTGTTCGACCATGTCTTTCATATTGTTGAACAGTTCAGTTAATTCGTCAGAGGTTAATCCATATTGCATAATCAAAAGTTGAGAATCCAATTCATTGAAAGCATTTAAAACATTGTTTTTATCGCCAAGAGATTTGGATGAAAAATACATGGAAGATAAATTATCTATATTATCCAATATATTAATTGAACTATCAGCGTAAAAAACGAGGGTTGAAACATTATTCTCTTGGGCTAAAGTTTTAAAATCGGTAATAAGTTGGCGTAATTCATTTGATATATCTTTAAAATCCTGACTTGCGAGTCTATTTTTTTCTTCATTTAATTGAACAATTTGATTAAAATTATTTTCATAGTCCTCTATCTTTGTGATTATGTTTTGTACAAGTGTTGAATCGGTAGTTTCACCTGTAAAGAAACTTTGAACCGCGTTGATATTTTGAGTAAAAGTTTCTTTTGTTTGTTCATCGTAGTTAATCACATAATCTTTGAAGGCTAAAGCAGCTCCAAAAAAGTTGTCTTCTATTTCGGAGATCTGATTCGTTACCTCAGATAAATCCCTATAACTACCCAAACCATCGTTGGACTTTACCAAAGAAAAAATATTGAAAAAAATCGCTGCCCCAAATAAAACAAAAATTACAACGATAATTACAATTATCCTTCCTCTTATGCTTTTGAATGACATGGAATTTTTCCCCCTTTATTTTTAATTATCTTATCAATAATTATAATATAAAACAGTACTCAAAAGCAAATAAAAAGTTTTTAGAAACATACCTTTCTAATGCGAAATAAAAAAATAACAATAAGATATGGTAAAATAGTATAGGGTATAATTAAAGAAGAAAGAGGAGGTAGATTATGCAATATAACAATCTTGGTAAAGCTGGTATAAAAGTAAGTGAAATTTCATTTGGATCTTGGCTAACTTTTGGAAATCAGCTCGACACAGAAGGGGTCAAATCATGTTTGCGTACAGCTTATGAAAACGGTGTTAACTTTTTTGACAACGCTGAAGCTTACGCTAATGGTCTTTCTGAATCTCTTATGGGAATGGCAATAAAAGAGTATAGAAGAGAAGATCTTGTAATTTCCACAAAAATATTTTGGGGTGGAAAAGGCCCAAACGATAGAGGGGTATCAAGGAAACATCTTCTAGAAGGAACATGGAACTCTCTAAAAAGGCTACAAGTTGATTATGTTGACCTTATATTTTGCCACAGACCAGATCCAACAACACCCATTGAAGAAACAGTATTCGCAATGGATTACATAATAAGAAACGGTTTAGCTCTTTATTGGGGAACTTCCGAGTGGAGTGCGGAACAATTGGAAGAAGCTTATCAAATAGCGGATAAAAGAAATCTTATTCCTCCCACAATGGAACAACCTCAATATAACATGTTTGTTAGAAATAAGGTTGAGAAAGAATTTAAACCTCTTTATGAAAAATATGGATTGGGATTAACAACATGGAGCCCGTTAGCCAGCGGGGTGCTCACTGGAAAATACAACGATGGAATTCCTCAAGACAGTAGACTTGCAAAATTTGAAAACTTACGAGAAGAGTTCGAAAAAGGCGGACTATTATCTCAAGAAAATATCGAAAAAGTCAGAAAATTGACAAAAATAGCTAACGATTTAGGTGCTACAATGGCTCAGCTTGCTCTTGCCTGGATATTGAAAAATCCTAACGTTAGCACCGTAATAACTGGTGCAAGCAGGCCAGAACAGGTAAGAGAAAACGTAAAAGCTTCCGAAATAAAAGAAAAACTTACAGATAGTGTAATGGAAGAAATTGAAAAAATTCTAAACAACAAACCCTAATAAAAATTAGTAAAATCCCACCAATGCGGTGGGATTTTTTTAATTTTCTTTAGTTTTATAGAAATCCCTAACCTCGATTATGTCAAGCCACAAACATTGGAAATAGTTATATTCAAGGCAAAAGAACCTCTTTTTTGTGCTTCATCAGTGATAAGGTTCATAGCTTTGAATATATCTTCTTTACTCCCTTTCACAACTGTATTCATCTTTCCTACTGTAATTTCTATATTTTTTAACTCTCGCAATTTAATAATTGCATCACTTATTATTCTCACGTAATCGTCTGTTCCAAGAGGGTAAAGTGCCATTGAACAAGAAAAATCACATACTTTTTTTGTTTCATTGTTTGTCCCATCTAACACAGATAAAACCTCCCGTATCTTCCTTTTTCCTTTGACCTTCCATTTCCCTTTTTAAGAGGAGTTCCTTATTATTTAGATCCGCGTCAGGATCAAAGTGTAAAGCTAATTGATAATCAGTATATGAAACTTCTGGTATAAAATTTAAGACTTCTTCCAACGTATAAAACCTAGCTGCTTTGTAAGGTGATTGATCTTCTGTTTTTGCTTTTTCCCTATACAATTTTGCCCAAGTACTTTTTGCACCAATCACACAAATAATTAATCTTCCCCCCGAAGATAAAACCCTATAAGCTTCACATGCAGCTTTTTGGGGATCATCTAAGAATTCGAACATTGTTACCGAAACAACCAAATCAAAACTTTCATTTGGAAAAGGCAGATTATATGCATCCGCTTTGATAAAATTGATTTCATTTGTTTTTTCTCGTGCTTTTTCTAACATAAAATCCGATTGATCGATGCCTGTTACCTTCAAACCCATATTTAGAAATAACAAACTATAAATTCCAGTTCCACAACCTAAGTCAAGTACCTTTTCATTTTTTTGTGGTTTCGCTAAATCCATAACAACCTTTCTCTCAATTTCATCAACGAATGTACCTAGAGGACTTTTATACCAATTATCATAGTTATCCGCTATTTCTTTGGAAAATGCACTCACAAGAAAAGTTCCTCCTCTTAACACGCTTTTTGAAAAATGAAACTTTTTTTATTAACGACCTTGTCTAAATATGTATGGCTAATCCTTCCACGCTTTCTTCTGCACCAAGCAGACTTTCAGTCAAAGTGGGGTGAGGATGTATACTATTCGTTAGTTGCTCTACACTCATCCCATACTTTACAGCCAAAACTCCTTCCATAATCATATCTGTAGCGTTCGGTGAAACAATAGCTACACCTAATGCTTTTTTACTCTCCTTGTCAGCTATTATCTTTGCAAAACCATCTCTTTCTTCCATAGTTCTCGCTCTACCATTAGCAGATACAGGAAATTTTGAAACGATAACTTTTTCAGAATCTACTTCTTTTTCTTTTAGACCTACGGTCGCTATTTCTGGATTAGAGAAAATAATGTTTGGAACAGCACTGTAATCCATTTCCTTGGCTTCACCTGCGATATTGTGGGCGGCTACTATCCCTTCATTCATAGCCACATGAGCTAACATAATATGGGCCCTTATATCTCCTACTGCATATACATTTTCAACGTTTGTTCTCATTTTGGAATCTGTCTTAACACCTTTTTCTATTTCTACACCTAAATTTTTAACATCTTGAGTTATAACAGGCCTTCTCCCCACAGCAAGTAAAATTTTTGAGCTTATTATTTCTCTGGTTTCACCGTTGAAATCGATTTTTGATACATATGAATCTTCATTCTTTTGAATGTCTAGAACCTTATGTTTTTCTAAGACTTCCACACCTTTTTTAACCAAAGATTTTTTTGCTTCTTCTGATACATCTTTATCCTCATTGGGCAGAATATGTTCGAGTAGTTCTACGACATAGACTTTTTTACCTAAACTTGCAAAAAATGTAGCAAATTCTACACCAATAACCCCTCCACCAACTATCAAAATCGATTCTGGCATATGCTCCATCGTAAATACATCATCACTTGTCCAAATTCCTTCAATTTTATCGAAGGGTGAAAAAACCACTGGCTCAGAACCATGAGCTAAAATAATGTTTTGCGTTTCTATTGTTTTATCGCCAACTTTTATATGATTTTTATCTGTTATTTCAGCTGTACCTTGTATTAATTCGATATGATTTTTTTTAAATAGATATTCTATACCTTTTTTAGATTGTAGAACAACTTTTTTCATATGTTTCATTATTTCGCTTATTTCATATGTCACTTCACCCACTTTTATGCCTAATTTGTTCGATTTTTTTAAAATCTCTTCGTAAAGATGTGAAGAGGTTAACATTGCTTTTGTGGGTATGCAACCTTTGTTGGTACAAGTTCCACCAAGATTTTCTTTTTCAATAACGGCAACTTTTTTTCCTAATTGTGATAACCTTATTGCCGCCACATAACCACCTGGTCCTGATCCAATAACAACAACATCGTACATTAGAATTTCCTCCTTTTAATTTAATGTTCTACTTTTTGAATCCCTAAAACATTATATATAGCGCCCTTCCCCCGCT
>NZ_JALY01000164.1:0-13276 GCF_002924615.1 Petrotoga halophila DSM 16923
CGAAAAAGATGATCCAAAATATGGATTTGATGTACTAAAAGAAAGATACATTAACATGTTTGAGGCTGGAATAATTGATCCAACTAAAGTTACAAGAAGTGCACTTCAAAATGCTGCGTCGATTGCTTCCATGCTTCTAACAACAGAAGTTTTAGTAGCAGAAGAACCAAAAGAAGAAAAAGGTCCAGAAATGCCAGCAACACCAGATATGTACTAAATTTAGACAGTAATAAAAACAGGCGTGCCATTGTATATGGCACGTTTTTTTATGGTATAATAAAATAGTAAGTTTCACTAACAAAAAATGGGGTGAAAGATTTGGCTGTAGTTTCCATATTATCAGGTTTAATTAGTATGGTGATATCTATAAAATTGATAAAAAAAGTCCATTGGGCTATTCTTATTGCAACAATTGTAACCGCACTAGTTTCTTTGAATTTGAATTATATTGGTAGTAGTTTCCTAGAAACTATTACACAAAGCGATTTTTACGAAGTGATTGTTGTTATCTTTGGAATATATCTACTATCGGATACTATGAAGGCAACTGGAAACTCACAGAAGTTTGCCAAAAACATAAGAACATTATTCAATTCAAGACAGGCAGTAGGATTGATGCCTATGATGCTGGGATTACTACCCATGCCGGGAGGAGCTATGTTCACTGCACCGATGGTTAAAGATATAGCTGATGAAAGCAACATTAATAGAGTTGAAGCTACGGCAATGAACTATTGGTTCAGGCACAGTATGGAATTTTTTTGGATACTGTATCCAGCATTAATTTTAGAAAGTGCTCTCACGGGAATAAGTTTAACAAAATTATTGTTAATACAACTTCCCATAGGATTATTTGCAATTATTGGTGGTTGGATCTACTTCAAAAATGGTAAAATCAGTCTAAAAAGAGACAAAAAATTATGGAAAGAACTTTTTGAATCTATACTCCCAATATTAATTATAATCGTTGGAGTAATTGCTTCTTTACCTGGTTGGCTTGTTGTTTTAACGGTATCTTTAATATATACTTTTTATCATAAAAACTACAAAGATCTACTAAATATAAGATGGGAAACTGTGTTGTTGCTATTGTTTGTTTTTTGGTACAAAAATTTTGTAACTGTGTCAAATTTATCCAACGATTTTGTAGACAATCTAACTACGTGGGGAGTAAGTCCATGGTGGATAATAATGATCTCTCCGATTATTATAGGATTGATAACTGGAATAACTCAGGCAGGTTTTGCGGTTACAATGCCGATAGCTTTGTCGTTCGTTGAAGCGGGAGTTATTTCTTTGGTGCCGGTTGCGATAACCACATATTTTTTCTCTGTATTGGGGGTTCTTCTATCACCTGTTCATCTCTGTCTTTTACTTACATCAAAATATTTTGAAGTCGATATGTTTAGTGTAATAAAAAAAATAATCATTCCCATTTTTTGTGCTATAATAGGATATCTTGTAGTAATGCTACTTTTCATCTTTTGATCAAAAGGCGGAGGAATTAACATGAAAAAACGTTTTATACTTTTCTTAGTAGTGATTCTTGTTTTTTCAAGTATAGTTACCGCTGAAGATACAGTAACTGAACCAAGTACCAAGACAACTATGTTCACACTAAATTTAGATGATTTAAGCAGAAACCTTGTTAAGAATAATACCAATTCTTATCTGGATATAATTTCTAATTTCTTAACTACATATGATTATTACTTTCTTGTTGCAACACCCGTGGTGGGATACACAGTTGGTTATCTTACAAACGATTATACACTAAAAAAGGTATCTGAAGAAGCTATTATATCTTCCGTTATTAGCGGAGGAATAACCTTGCTAACAAAAATTGTCGTTGGAAGAGAAAGACCTTATGCTGAAGACGGTTCATTCTCATTCAATCCGTTTGCTTCCCTTACTCAAGGGGCGACTTATACCTCTTTTCCTTCGGGACATTCAACAATAGCCTGGTCGGTATACACTCCATATGCGAAAGAATATAGTTGGTGGATTTATATTATACCATCAACTATATCGTTTTCTCGCATCTATGAAGATGTGCATTGGCTCTCGGACGTGGTAGCTGGTTCTTTCCTGGGGTATTATACTGCGTCTTATGTCTATTATTTTTAAGTTAATTATTTTTGCTTTTTAGATAATCTTGATACTTCTTCCAATCATTCAAAAATCTTTCAAGACCTATATCCGTCATGGGATGTTTGAACATTTTCTCAAGTACTTCAAAAGGCATAGTAACAACATCTGCTCCAATCAGACCAGCTTCCAAAACATGCTGAGGATGTCTAACACTAGCCACGATAATTTTTGTCTCATATCCGTAATTGCTGAAGATAACTTCAATTTCTTCTACTATATCCATTCCGGTGTTTCCTATGTCATCCATTCTACCAATGAAAGGACTCACGTATGTAGCTCCTGCCTTGGCTGCAAGAAGAGCTTGTAAAGGGCTAAAAACTAAAGTTGCATTGGTCTTAATACCTTCTTTGGATAAAGTTTTTATCGCTTTAATTCCATCAGGGATCAAAGGTATTTTAACTACCACAAATTCACTTAACTTTGCTATTTCCCTCGCTTCTTTTACCATTCCTTCGTAATCGGTGGATACCACTTCGGCACTTACCGGTCCTTTTACAGTTTCACAAATTTCCTTGATCCTTTCTTCAAATACGGCATTCTCTTTTGAAACCAACGTAGGATTAGTTGTCACGCCGTCAACTATTCCCCAAGCAACACCTTTTCTGATTTCTTCTATGTTTGCAGTGTCTAAAAAAATTTCCATTCTTAAATTTCCCTCCCTACTTTGAGTTTTGTCATAACAATTATAGCATAATCAATTCTTCAATTTCTTTAAGATTATTTTATCCCCACTTTTAACGAACAAACCTTCTTTTTGCATCTTTGAAAATACCCTCGATAGAGAAGGCCTTGTTACACCAAATAAATTAGCTAACTCTTCTAAAGTTAGAGGTATAGTTAACTCGCTGGATTTATTTTGCTGATGGTAAAGATTTAAAAGATACATTGTAATCTTTTCTCTGATTGTATGAAAAGAATTCGCCCGTAATTTTGCAGTTACGAACTGAAACTTTTCGCCTATATCTTCAAGAAAAGAGAGTAAAAGAGCCTTGTTACCTTGAAACAATCTTATCAAATCTCCTTTTTCAATATATAGAATAGCAACATCTTTAACCGCTAAAACATCAACAGGTAGTAAGTTATCTTTTGAAAATAACAAGGCAGAAGCTAAAATCTCCGGAGATTTTATCCTTTCTACTTCTAAAATTTTCCCATTAAAATCAACCATTTCTGTGATAACTTCTCCATCGATTAAGATCATTAAATTTTCAACTTTTTCCCCAGAAGTATGGATAAGGGAACCTTTTGAAAAATTTTTAATTGAATAGCGAACATTACCAAAAATTTTCATCAATTCGGCTTTTGAAAAATTTTTAAATATCTTTAATTTACCTAGTCTATCAATATAGTTATCCACGATTCAATCACCTCAAAATTTTTAAAAAACAACGTGCGTAACATTTGTTACTGACAAAATTACTCCGATTTAATTATACTTAAAATGAAAGGGAATTCAAAATTCTTTAAATAAAGAAAAGTTTAAGTGTCAAGACAAATAAAATCTTAGTAAGGAGGAAAAAAGCGAATGGAGATGTTTTGTTATCAATGTCAAGAAACCTTAAGAAATGAGGGTTGTGTGGCTCAAGGTGTATGTGGAAAAAGTCCAGAAACTTCAAACTTGCAGGATCTATTGATTTATATACTAAAAGGGATTTCCTATTGGGCTAATAAAGCAAGAGAATTGGACGTAGAAGATGAAAGTATTGACCTTTTTGTGGCAGAAGGCTTGTTTGTAACAATAACTAATGTTAATTTTGATGTAAAAAGAATAGCTAGATACATTGATAAAGCACTAGATAAAAGAAGAATTATAGAAAATAAATTCAAAGAAGTTTATGAAAGAAAATACAACGAAAAATTTCAGGAAAAAGTACCTGATGCCGCAGTATGGAATCCTAAGGATAACAATGAAGACGAATACTTAAATAAAGCTGTTGAAGTAGGTGTTTTATCGGAATCAGACGAGGATATAAGATCGCTTAAGAACTTTCTTGTAATTGGTTTAAAGGGAGTGGCTGCTTACACCGATCATGCCTATATCTTAAAACACTTCAACGAAGATATACTTGCATTCATCGAAAAGACTTTAGCGGAAACCCTACGTGAAGATATCACCGTTGATGAATTAATAAATTTAGTACTGAAAGTTGGCGAATATGGGGTAAACGCTATGGCTTTACTAGATGAGGCAAATACTTCGACCTTTGGAAATCCTGAAATAACCCAAGTTTACACAGGGACATACGAAACACCCGCTATTCTAGTCAGTGGTCATGATCTTTTGGATCTGTATGAAATTTTAGAACAAACTAAAGGTAAAGGAATCAAAGTATATACCCACGGAGAAATGCTACCGGCAAACGCCTATCCCGAATTAAAAAAGTACGAACATTTAGCCGGTAATTTTGGAGGTTCTTGGTGGAAGCAACAACAAGAGTTTGAAGATTTTGGTGGAGCTGTAGTAATGACAACGAATTGTATTCAAAAGCCAAGAAATTCCTACAAAGACAGAATTTTCACAACCGGACTTGTGGGATGGCCAGGGGTTCAACATATACCAAATAGAAAAAAGAATGGTCAAAAAGATTTTGCTCCTGTAATACAAAAAGCACTCGAAATTGGCCCCATCAAAAAAAGAGATGGAAAAACTATAACCATTGGATTTGCTCATGAACAAACAGCTAAAGTTGCTGATAAAATTGTCGAGGCAGTAAAATCTGGTAAAATAACCAAATTTTACGTCATGGGTGGTTGTGATGGAAGAAACAAAGATCGTGAATACTACACTAATTTTGCCAAAAATCTTCCAAAAAGCACCGTTATTTTAACCGCTGGTTGTGCCAAGTACAGGTACAATATGCTTGATTTAGGGGATATTGATGGAATACCAAGGGTTATAGATGCAGGGCAATGTAATGATTCTTATTCTTTAGTTTTAACGGCCTTAAAATTGAAAGAAGCATTCGATTTAAAGGATATAAACGAACTACCCATTGAATACAACATAGCTTGGTACGAGCAGAAAGCCGTAACTGTTTTATTATCATTGTTATATATGGGAGTAAAGGGAATAAGATTAGGTCCAACACTACCGGCCTTTCTATCACCAAATGTTTTGGAGACGGTTGCAAAAACTTTTGATATAAAAACTATATAAATAATTTTTCGTATAAAAGGCGTCCAATTTTTGGCGCCTTTTTTCTTAATTATTACAATTACTGAGACAAATACAAGTTCCAACAGGAATAAATATGATATAATATAAAAGGAAGGATTGCTAACTTTTTATAGGAGGGATAGAAGTGAATTTAAGTAATGCTCAATACTTAGAGATTTTAAACCATTCTCTTTCATCAGGGGGAGAGTATTCAGAAATCTTCTATGAAGATTTTTACGGTACCTCGATTGTTTACGATAACGGTAAAATTGAAAAAATCAATTTTTCAAGTAGAAAAGGTGCAAGTATAAGAGTTGTATCAGCTGAAGAAACGATTTTTGCTCATACTAATGATCCCACGTACGAGAATCTTATGAGTCTTGCTGAGACTTTGAGAAAGAATGCAAGCGAAAGATTTAGTTCTAATGATATCGTAAGGGTTGAAGAATTGAAAGAGGCAGAAAAGAGGGATTTTGCACCCTTTGAAATACCTTTTGACAATGTAGAAGTAGAACAAAAAGTAGAAAAGGTTATTAAAGGTGTAGAATTACTAAAAAATGCTGATAAACGTATCAAACAGATCACCGTTTCCTATGCAGATAGTAGTCGAAAGGTAAAAATAGTGAATTCAGAAGGAAAAATAGTTGAGGATATCAGAAATTATCCACGTTATGCTGCTATAATATTTGCACAAGACGAAGAAAGGAATCTGTTTAGAGGTTATTCTTCCGATGGAGCAAACATGGGATTTGAATTTTTTACAGATGAGATGATAGAAAAAGTAACAAAAGATGCCGTCAGACAAGTAGTTTCACAAATAGAAGGAGTGGATGCTCCTGCAGGTGAATTCACCGTTGTTTTGTCCTCTGAAGCTGGAGGAACCATGATACATGAAGCATGTGGACATGGTATGGAAGCAGACTTGGTACTTTCTGGTTCTGTGTACAGAGAAAAAGTTGGAAAGAAAATCGCTTCTCAAAAGATTACCGTTGTAGACGACGGAACAGATAAAAACAAAAGAGGAACACTTAATTACGATGATGAAGGAACACCTACCCAGAGGACTATTTTAATCGAAAACGGGGTATTAAAAGGATACATGCACTCAAAAATAACTGCCAAAAAATTCGGTGTCGAACCCACAGGTAACGGTAGAAGGGAATCTTATATGGTTCTACCTATCGTTAGGATGAGAAACACGATGATCTTACCAGGAGAAGATAATCCGGAAGATATAATTAAATCTGTAAAATACGGTATATTTGTTAGAAAGATGGGTGGGGGACAAGTGGATGTAATAAGTGGTGATTTCCAATTCGGTGTTGATGAAGGTTATATTATAGAAAATGGTGAAATAAAACAATCCGTTCGTGGGGCCAGCTTAGTTGGTAATGGATTAAAAGTCTTAGAAAGCATAGATATGGTTGGTAATGATTTGGGATATGGTGTTGGGACCTGTGGCAAAGACGGTCAAGGGGCTCCAGTTTCAGATGCTCAACCTACTATAAGAATACCGAAGTTAATAGTTGGAGGAATAGTAAAAGGGGGTAACAATTAATGACTAATATAAAATCAATTATAGAAAAATCCATGAAAGAGATAAAAGATAAAGGTCTTAAAGGACAAATAAATGTGTTTTCCACTGAAAGTAAGAATGCTTCTTTCAGTAACGGGAAATTAGAACAGTTAACTGAAGGAGAAAAGGGAGCAGCAGGTATCAAAGTTATTTCTTCCGATGGAAGAACAGCCACATCTTCATCTAATATTTTAACAGAAGAAGGTATAATGCAAGCAGTTGAAAAAGCAATTGAAATGACTAAATATACAGAAAAAGATGATGCAAACGACATCTCAAATGATGAAGAGTTCACATACATAGATTGGGCTTTCGATGCAGACACAAAGGATATGAATTTACATGAGGTTATGAAATTAGCTCAAGAACTAGAAAAAAAAGCAAAAAGTGAAGATGAAAGGATAAAATTTGTCCGTGGTGCTGAGTATGAAACCGCTTTAACAAGGATTCATTTTGGCAATACGAATGGTTTATACAAAAACGCTTTGTTTACTAACGCTGCTAGTTCGATTAGTTTAGCCGCAATTGAAGGAGAAGATTCCTCATTTGGTTTTGATTATCAATTATCTCAAAGCTACAGGCTTATAGACATAGACCGCATTGTAAAAAATTCTGTAGAAATGGCGGTATCAGGTTTAAAATCAGAGGTTTTAAGTTCAGGTAGATACGATATTGTCATGAGTCCTTTTGCTTCTAGTATGTTTTTAGGTACATTGATAACCCCTTTGTCGGGGGAAAATGTTTACAAAGGCAAATCTTTTTTGAAAGATAAATTAGGTGAGAAAGTAGCCAATTCATCGGTTACCCTGATACATGATCCAATGAATGGTTCTGCACCAATCATAGCCTCCTTTGACAATGAAGGAACTAATACTTCAAGATTCAACGTTATAGAAAATGGGATCCTAAAAGGATTCTTACATAACATATATTCTGCAAAAAAGTTGGGGGCAAAGCCAACTGGTAACAGTTTCGCATCGGTAGAATCTCCCAATCCTTCCATTGGAACGATAAACCTTCATTTTATCGCAAACAAGACAAGAAAAGATATTTTGAATGTTCCAAAGGCTCTATATGTTACCAACATAATGGGTATGCATACCGCCGATCCGGTTTCCGGAAGATTCTCTGTTCAAATAAGTGGAAGATTAATTGAAAACGGAGAGTTTGTAAGAAGTTTTAGAGGGATGACCTTAGCTGGAACGTTGGAAGAGTTGTTGAATAATTTAGAGTATATAGGTTCTGATTTCAAGTATTTGGGTTCGGTAGCGGGTTCTACTATATTAATAAGGGATTTAAGCGTGGGCGGTAAATAGTAGATAAAGATAAAAGAAGTGTAAAAAGGAGTATAAGGCGTTTAATCGCTTCTGAAAGCGTTTAAACGCCTTTTTTTCGTTTTAATTGGGAATTATCTGGTTTGAGAAAGAAGGCATAATGTTGTAAGATATAATTGATAATGAAAAAAATTTCACACATCCCTGGAATTTCAATGCAAGGAGGTTTTTAAATTGTACAAAGTAGGCATTTGGGGTTTTGGAGCAATGGGTAGTGGTATAGCAAAAAATATATTAAGTAAGAAAAATCTAAAATTGGTTGGTGTTCACGATCTTCGGAAGGAATATATTGAAAAAGATGTTGGAGAGTTATTGGGGTTAGGAAAAATTGGAATAAAGGTTTACGTTGATCCTATAACAATGGTTAAGCAAACTGATCCCGATCTTGTTGTAATCGCTACCAACTCTTTTATTTCGGTGGTGAAAGATCAAATCATTTCTATATTGAAAGAAAACAAAAACGTAATTACCATTGCTGAAGAGATGGCTTTTCCTTTTTCAAAGGATCCAAAAGCTGCAAATGAAATTGACGAGGTTGCTAAGAATCATAATGTATCGGTTTTAGGGACTGGTGTAAATCCAGGTTTTGTCCTTGATACACTAATTATAACGTTGACAGGAATATGTTTGAATGTGCAGAGAATTAAGGCTTCCAGAATTAATGATCTTTCGCCTTTTGGACCAACGGTTATGGAAACACAAGGTGTTGGAACAACACCTGAAGAGTTTGAAGAAGGAATAAAAAACGGAAAGATAGTTGGTCATATAGGGTTTGAACAGTCAATACACATGATAGCCAAGGCTTTAGGATGGGAAATTGATCGCATCGAGCAAAAAAGAGAACCTATCATTTCTAACGTCTTGAGAGAAACAAAGTATGTTAGGGTTCAACCAGGGATGGTAGCAGGGTGTAATCATACTGCAAAGGCCTTTTATAAAAATGAACTTTTGATAGAACTTGAACATCCTCAGCAAGTACATCCTGAATTAGAAAAGGTTCAAACAGGAGATTATATAACAATTCATGGGGATCCTGATATCTCAATGTCTATAAATCCTGAAATACCGGGTGGCAAAGGTACCATTGCCATAGCCACCAATATGATTCCATCTGTAGTTGAAGCTCAGCCTGGTTTGTTAACTATGGTGGATTTACCAATACCAAGGGCTTTACTTGCAGAGGTTCGTTGAAGGAGGTCAGATTTATGGAGATAAAAAAAGGCGAATGGGTTCAAATTCATTACATTGCTTTAAATCCAGAAGAAAGAGTTTCACATTTGCCGGAAGATACCAAAAAAGTACCTTTTGAGCTTCGAATAAAAGGATTTTTGGAAGATGAAAAGGCTGAAATAGGCGATATCGTAACCATTAGAACCCCTATTGGGAGATTAGTTAAAGGAAAATTGGAAAAAGTTAATCCTAGATATGAGCATAACTTTGGAGAACCTATTCCCGAATTATTAAAAGTTAACAAGGATGATTTGTTGGATGGTGAAAAAAATGGATAAATCTTACAAAGCGGTAATGGAAAGACAGATAGAGATCATCAAAAAATCTGTAGGACTTGATTACACTAAATATGAAATAGAAGGAATCGCATTTGATTACGAAAAGATGATGAATGAGTCAGGATTTTCAATTGAAGAAATTGAAAAGATTCAAAAAGAAACAGGTGTTGGGGGCACTCCCCTTGTTGAACTAAAAAACATAAACAGGTTGATTAAAAAATTGTCTGATAAAGGGAAAGGTGCAAGGATCTTCGTTAAGGACGAACAAACCAACCCATCCGGTTCTTTCAAAGATAGAAGGGCTTCTATAAGTGTATATATGGCAAAAAAATTAGGGTATGAAGGCGTTATAGCAGCAACAAGTGGTAATTATGGCGCTGCTGTAGCTTCTCAAGCAGCTAAAAGAGGTTTAAGATCTATTATAATTCAAGAATGTTTCGATTCTAGAGGAGTTGGTCAGCCTGAAATCTTGGAAAAAGAAAGGTCGTGTGCTGCTTATGGAAGCGAAGTTGTCCAAGTAAGTGTAGGACCAGAATTATTTTATTATACCCTTCTTCTTCTTGAAGAAACAGGATTTTTTAATGCATCGCTTTACTCACCTTACGGCATTGCTGGAATAGAAACGTTGGGAGTGGAGATAGCTAATCAAACCAAAGAATTGACAGGGAAATTCCCCGACGTTGTTGTAAGTACCCATGCAGGAGGAGGTTTGACCACTGGAACGGCAAGAGGGTTAAAAAAGGTTGGGGCTTATTCAACTAAGATTGTTGGTGCAAGCGTTGATTTAAGAGGCTTACATATGGCTTCCGATAAAGATTTCAATAGAAAGTCTTTCACTACAGGACACACTGGATTTGGGATCCCGTTTGCGGTCTTTCCTGACAGATCTGATGTTCCGAGGAATGCGGCAAGGGTATTGAGGTATATGGACAGATATGTTCTTGTAACTCAAGGGGAAGTCTTTTATATGACTGAATTACTCGCAAAACTTGAAGGACTACAAAGGGGACCTGCTGGTAATACCTCGTTGGTTGCAGCTTTTGCTTTGGCAAGGGAAATGAATGAAGATGAAATAATCGTTGTAAACGAAACAGAATACACAGGAGCAGGAAAGTTACCAACTGCCCAACTCACTTTTGCCAAAGAAAATGGGATTCAAGTAATATCAGGTGATCCAATAAAAGATGATAAACCAGGGGAAAGAATTGTGATACCTGAAGATCCTTCACAAATAGGTTATATTGAAATTCCAATGTCTCAATTGAAAGAATCGTATATAAACCAGCTTATAAAAAGACTAGGAAAAACCGATTTTACTCAAAAAGAAATCGAATTCATATCAGAAGAAATAAGAGAAGATGAGGAGTCGGTAGTAAACTTGATTAAAAAGGTAAGGGAGGAGTCTTTATGAAAGAAAGAGCCGATAACTTTCAGGAAAGGTCAAAGAAACTTCAAAACATGACTGATGAGGAATTAGACAATTATTTTTGGAAATTAGTTGAAAAGGTAGTAGATCCCTTAGTAAATTTGGCGGAAACACATACCTCTCCTTCTATAGAAAGGTCTGTCTTGATGAGAATGGGGTTTAATTCCCTTCAGGCAAAGGCGTTGGTTGATAAGATTGTACAAGAAAATTTATTATCAAAAGGAGCAGGGAATGTGGTTTACAAAATTGCAAAACAAAAAAATATCGGAATAATGGAGGCAGGCGAGGCATTATTAAACGGTCGTTTTTGGGATGATGTTGAGAATATCTTTAGAGGTGGTGATACAAGTGAAACTTCAACCAAATGAAAGGATCAACATAGAAGAGATTTTAAATGATTTGGAACATTACACACCAAGAAGAAAGGGATGGACTTGGAGAAAAAAATTACCTGAAGGAACTAAAAAAAGCGATTTTAATTACTATGAGATAAGTGAGGATCTAAAAAACTCAATTCCTCTTCCTGCAGCTCATTACTTTGATAACTTAGACCCACAACCAGACACGGTGATAACATCAGAAATCGCTTCAGGAAGATTTGAGGAAGATGTTAGAAGAATGCGCATGGCTGCCTGGCACGGAGCAGATCATATAATGGTCATAAGAACACTTGGGCAAAGCCATATAGACGGTCTTATAGAAGGAACCCCTGAAGGTATTGGTGGGATACCAATAACGAGAAAACAGTTGAGGGCAACTAGAAAAGCACTTGATTTAATTGAAGACGAAGTAGGTAGACCAATAAACTTTCACAGTTATGTTTCAGGTGTAGCTGGCCCTGAAATAGCCGTGTTGTTTGCAGAAGAGGGGGTTAATGGAGCTCACCAGGATCCACAGTACAATATTTTGTACAGAGGTATCAATCCAATAAGATCTTTTGTGGATGCCGCAGTTGCTAAAAAAGTGATGGCTTGGGCGAATATACTCCAAATAGATGGTGCCCATAACGCGAACGCTTCTGCTAAAAAAGCTAGAAACGTGATGCCTGAACTTTTGGTCCAACATGCTATAAACTCTCTATTTTCATTAAAAGTAGGCATGAAAAAAGAAAATATCGCTCTATCAACCGTTCCGCCTGTAGTTTCACCTTCTCCTGAGTTCAGAATCAACTTGGTCTACGCAATTACATTGAGAGAACTATTTAAAGGTTACAAGTTCAGAGCTCAAATGAACACAAGGTACATTGAATCTGATTTATTCGATGCCACAAGGATTCATGTTTTAAATACCCTCATTTCTCGGTTAACTTCAGCAGACATTCAATCAACTATTACTCCCGATGAAGGTAGAAATGTTCCTTGGCACGTTAATTCTATAAGAGGTGTAGAAACCGCTAAACACACCTTGATATCAGCGGATAATATTAAACAATACCTCAAAATCGATGAAGAAAAAGTTAGAAAAGAAGTAAGAGAATTGAAGATGCGAGCTATATTGATGCTCGAAGAAATAATAGAAATGGGTGGATATTTTGAGGCCTTGGAAAACGGTATGTTTGTAGATAACGGGTACTATCCTGAAAGGGCAGGAGACGGAATAGCCAGAAAAAAGAATGGAGAAATAGCGGCAGGTTCTGTAGTACCAAGGGATAAAGATTATATAGCCCCCGTTTGTGAACATTTTGGATACAACGCCTTGCCTGAAGGATTAGATAAACCTTGCGATTTAATCGGTGGATGTACCTTACATAATAGAAAAAAGATTCAATTTATTGACGAGTTAGATGAGAGTGATAACGTTGAAAAAAGATTGCAAGAAATAAAAGAATACAAAGAAAATAATCTTATAAAACCAGAAGTTGAATGGAGTTATGATGGTTGGATACAACTGGACATGACCATCCCTGAATCTGAAGAATACGCAAAGGCAGCAGCGGTCGAAATATGTAAAAAAATGGGACTCGAAGATATTCATGTTATTCATTCTGCCGTTTTACATCCATCAGAAGGGACTTATCTTGAATTGAAGGCAAAGGTACCTTTTTTTGTTAAAAAGGATGAATTAGAACTTCCCAAAAAGAATGATGTGATGAGTGATGAAGAGCTTTTTGAATTTTTTGGTAAA
>NZ_JALY01000156.1:0-11785 GCF_002924615.1 Petrotoga halophila DSM 16923
GGAGCGGGGGAAGGGCGCTGACAAAGATTAAGCAAAACTTACATAAAAAGCACAAAAATTAATTCACAAAAAATCTACTTTTAAAAAGGGTCACAGGGCGAAGCCCTCCCCCTCCCAGTTTAAGGGACCGCAGGTCCCTTTTCCACATGCGTAGGTAGCGGGAGTTAAGAGACTGCAAGTCTCTTCCATAAAAGGGCGGGCTTCAGAATAAAGAAATAAAGATTTTCTTCCTTATGATCGAACTAGGGGATTAAAGGGACCGCAGGTCCCTCTTCCACGTCGGTGGGGAGCGGGGGAAGGGCGCTAACAAAAACTAAGCACAGCTTACATAAAAATCACAAAAATTAATTCACAAAAGTAAAAATCTGCTTTTAAAAAGGGTCACAGGGCGGAGCCCTCCCCCTGCTAGTTTAAGGGACCGTAGGTCCCTCTTCCACGTGGGCGTTAGATAAAACAGCATCATCCTCAATGAAAATGTAATGAAATTATAATAAAAATTTTGTTTTTATAAAAAATTGTGTTATAATTTCAGCGTTTCTTAATTCCATGAGAATATCTCAGGGGAGGTGCTCCCTATGTATATCGACATCAACACCCATCTTTTACCCAATGTTGATAATGGATCACAAACTCTTGAAGAAACGTTAAGAGTATTAAACAATTACAAACAACACGATATAACTCATGTTATCTTTACACTGCACATAAACCATCCAACCATAAAAACAGACATAACAAAAATAAAAGAAAAATACGCCGAGATAAAAAAGACAATAGAATACAACACCGGTGTAAAAACCTATTTAGCTTCTGAATTATACCTCACTCCACAATATACCGAATTCATTCCCTTCAACGATCACTTTGTTTTTATAACCCTACCAACACAAAAATTTCCATTATTTCTCCTCGACTCAATCTTTCAATTACAGTTGGATGGATACGATATCGTACTACTACAAGTTGAAAAATACGGCTGGCTTTTCGAAATGAAAGAAGTCCTTCACAGGTTAAGAGAAATAAACGTTCATTTCTGTTTGAGCTTTAGCGGCTTAAACTCAAAAGCGGCGAAATACTATATTAAAAGAAATTGGATCGATTTTCTAGCAACGAACAACAAAGCCAGCAACAACGAAAAAGAATTCAACCTAAACTTGTTCAAAAAATACTCTTACATAACTGAAAAGGCTTTTGACATCTTGAACATAAGCAATGTACCAGAATAAAACAATTTTTAATATTTGTTTAATATTTAATCGTTAAGATAATGTTATAATAAATCCTGAAAAACCTAACGGGGGGTTTGACTCGAAGATGCGAAAAGCAGCGGTTCACTTATTAGACATAGCGCTCATATTCATTATGAACGCCTTTATATTGAGCCTACCATTAACCATCTCAATAATCTCATCTCTAATAATATACCTCGGGATATACTCCTTCAGAACATACGACACAGAAACGATGAAAAGTTACACAGAATCTTTAATAAAAACCACCGTTGGAACTCTTGTGAGTTTCATTGCTATACTAATTATCTACTTCTTCCTCAGTAAGTACTTCAACAGATACTTTTTCCTTACCAACCTATTGTACACAATAGCCCTCTTGCCAATAATACACAAAATAGAATACAATATCTACGAAAAACACATGCCTGTAAAAAATTACTTTTTTAACATGCTAATGTTTTTCGCTTTTGAGATAATGTTGAATAATTTAAAACATAAAGGGGATGGAAATAATGGATGATATGAGTTTTGAGAGCACCTACCCCGTTAAATCATTACAGCAAAAAGTGCAGAAAAAGATAATAACAAGAGGCTTGAAAAAAACATTATTTGCTACAATTTTGTTTGTGACCGATGCATTTTTACTATTTCTATCTTTCTCCATAGCGTCATTTATCAAATTTGACGGAGTTTTTATAACAAATCTCTTTTCACTCGAATATGTTCCATCGTTCTATTTAATACTGATCATATTCTCTTTGTCGTACTTATTTAATAGATTGTATTCCTTTAAAACATACCTTTTCTGGGACGAAATGAAGAACATTTTAAAAGCATCTTTTTTCTCTCTGGTAGTCATCTTGTTTATATCCTTTTTGGGAAAAATATACTATTCAAGGTTTGTAGTAGTAATTGGAATAACATTATTCGTACTTTTTGAATTCATATGGCGTTATTTGTATCGAAAAATATTATATAAATATAATTTGTTTAGAACTAATGTCTTAGTCATAGGTGCAGGAGAAATGGGAAAAATAATCTCACAAAAAATAAAAGCTCACACCTTTACTACATATGATATAATAGGGTTTCTTGACGATGATGATAAAAAATCAAACAACACTATCAACGATTCTAAAGTTTTAGGTAAAATAGAAGATATTGATAAGATCATAGGCAAAGTATCAATTGATGAAGTAATAATAGCTATTCCGACTGCTAAGAGAGAAGAGTTATCAGAAATAATTTCACATTTAGAGGGAAAAGTAAGAAGAATAAAATTTATTCCAGACATGTACCAATTAATTACCTTTTCAACAGATATACAAGATTTTGATGGAGTAATGGCAATCTCATCTTCCCAAGGTTTGTTGAATCCTGTAAACAGGATCTTGAAAAGAAGCTTTGATATTATCTTTGGATTAGTTGGGTTATTGCTTTTTTTACCTTTATATATAATTATAGGATTAAAAATTAAACATGAAGATGGGGGTCCTATATTATTTAAGCATACAAGAATCGGGAAAGATTTACAAGAGTTCAAAATGTATAAATTTAGAACGATGGTTCCCAATGCAGAACAAAAATTGCAAGAGATGCTCGAAAAAGATGAAAAATTAAGGGAAGAGTTTTATAAAAATTTTAAGTTAAAAGATGATCCGAGAATTACAAAAATTGGCAACTTTCTAAGAAAATCGAGTCTTGATGAATTTCCACAATTTTTAAACGTAATTAAAGGTGATATGAGTATAGTAGGCCCTAGGCCGGTAGTAAAAAAAGAAGTAGACATGTATTATGGAAAAGAAGTTGCGCAAAGAGTTTTTACTGTCAAACCAGGAATTACAGGAATGTGGCAAGCCAATGGGAGAAGCGATGTGGAAGATTACGATGAAAGAATATCTTTAGATTTGTATTATATTCGAAATTGGTCCTTGTGGTTGGATATTGTGATCATATTAAAAACAATAAAATCTGTTTTGAATAGAAGTGGGGCATACTGATGAATCTAATTTATGTAAATCAGCATTTTCTGCCGAGAGTGAGCGATAATGGTTTTAATAGTTGAAATATATATTGAGCTAAAGGAGAAGAATTGATATGTCTAATGATTCTGACAAAAAAAGATTGTCGGTTTTATTAATTAATAATTACTTTCCGCCAGAAGTTGGTGCAGCTTCACATTTATATTATTATTTAGCCAAAGAACTTTTAAAAAGAGGACATGAAGTTACTGTTCTAACCGGTATTCCAAGATACAATGTAGATAAATCCGTCTATAACTATTACTTGGGAAAATTGAAAAACAACAAGTACTTTAGCGAAATTGTTGAAGGAATAAAGGTTATAAGAGTGAAATTACCGTTTGTTGAAAGAAATCAACTATTTCGAAGAGGTATTGAGCATTTCGAAATTGCATCAAAGCTTTTTAAATACTCAAAGTTACCTCTCAAAAATGTTGATATATCACTGGTTTATTCTCCTCCTCTAACATTATACTGGACAGCTAAAAAAATCAGGAAACTTACTGGAGCGCCATACATATTAAACGTTCAGGATTTGTTTCCACAATATGCCATCGATTTAGGAGTTTTAAAAAATAAATTCATTATCTCTTTTTTTAAGAATATAGAAAAAAAGGCGTATTGTTCTGCTGATCTAATTACTGTTCATTCGGAAAATAATAAAAAATACGTAAATAATATAACAGAACAACAAGAAAAAATCGTAGTAGTTGAAAATTGGATTGATAACAATTTGATAACGCCTGGTTCAAAGGACAATGAATTTGCTATAGAAAATCAGCTCACTGATAAATTTGTAGTTTCTTTCGCAGGAACTTTAGGATTTGCCCAAGACATTGAGATTATAATAAAAACTGCCAATGAATTAAAGGATTATAATGAAATAGTTTTTCTTATCGTTGGCGACGGGGTCAAAAAATCCGAATCTCAGATACTTATAGAAAAATATAACTTGAAAAATATTGTTATGCTTCCTACCGTAACCAAAGAAAAATATCCATTAGTTTTACACTCTTCGGATATATCTCTTGCTACTTTACATAAAAATGTAAAAACACCTACAATTCCTTCAAAAATTCTGAGTATAATGTCAGCAGGCATACCTATAATTGCTTCTATGAACTTAAACGGGGATGCTCCAAAATTGATTGAAAAGGCTAATGCTGGTTATACTGTTCCTGCAGGAGATTACAAATCAATGTCCGAAAAAATACTTCTTTTGTTCAAAAACAAAGAGCTCAAAGAAGAGTTAGGAAAAAATGGTAGAAAATATATAGAAGAAAATTTATCTGTACGTACGGCTGCCGATAAATATGAAAAACTTTTTCAGGAAGTAATTAAAACAAGCAAAGTAAAACATTCTTGAGAATAAGCGTCAACACAATACTGGTGACTCCCTATAATTCTTTCAAAACAAACAAAATATTGGAGGAAATTAAAAGTGGAAACAGTCATGTTCAAAGATAAAACTTTATTAGTTACAGGAGGAACAGGTACTTTTGGTAACGCAGTAGTTAGAAGGTTTTTGAATACAGATATTAAAGAAATACGGATCTTTTCTCGCGATGAAAAAAAGCAAGACGATATGAGAAGGTTCTACAAAAACGATAAATTAAAGTTTTTCATAGGCGATGTACGTGACATCCAAAGCGTTCGAAATGCCATGTATGGTGTAGATTACGTTTTTCAAGCTGCGGCATTGAAACAAGTACCCTCATGTGAGTTCTTTCCATTGGAAGCGGTTAAAACGAATATTTTAGGGACAGAAAATGTGCTCACAGCTGCAATTGAATTTGGTGTTAAAAAAGTAGTTTGCTTATCAACGGATAAAGCAGTTTATCCTATAAACGCAATGGGTATGTCAAAAGCCTTAATGGAGAAGATATTCGTTGCTAAGTCTCGAACTGTCGAACCTGATAAAACGTTGATTTGTGGCACAAGATACGGAAACGTCATGGCTTCACGAGGGTCGGTTATCCCACTGTTTGTGCAACAAATTAAAAGTGGCAAACCTCTTACAGTTACGAATCCTGACATGACAAGATTTTTAATGAGCATAGAAGAAGCTGTTGATTTGGTTTTATACGCTTTTCAAAACGGTAATCAAGGAGATCGATTTGTTAAAAAATCACCTTCCACAAAAATAGGAGACTTAGCCCAAGCGATGAAAGAAATCTTTGAAGTGGAAAACGAAATAAAAATAATTGGCACACGGCATGGAGAAAAGATGCACGAAACACTTCTTACAAAAGAAGAACATCTTGTTTCTGAAGATTTAGGAGATTTCTACAGAATTCCTGCAGACACAAGAGATTTAAATTACGAAAAATACTTTGAAGAAGGAACATATGACTTATCAAAGTATGTTGATTATAGGTCTGATAACACAACCATTCTAAACGTTGAACAAACTAAAGAGAAGCTTCTTTCTTTAGATTATATACAAAAAGAACTTGAGGACTTCAAAAAAGGCGGAACTAAGCCAATAGCGAGTGAAGGGTTTTAAAAACAGTGAAAGGTTGGTTGTCACATGAAAATATTAGTTACAGGTTCAAAAGGATTTGTGGGTAAGAACTTAGTTTTAGAACTTAAAAACTCTGAATATGAAGAAATTTATGAATACGATATAGATACACCCAAAGAAAAATTAGATGAATATACCAAAAATTGTGAATTCATCTTTCATTTAGCCGGAGTGAACAGACCTAAAGATCCTAATGATTTTATGAAAGGCAATTATGGCTTCACTCTTGAACTTTTAGAAAAACTCAAAAAAAACCATAATAAAAGTCCATTACTTTTAACTTCTTCCATTCAAGCAGAATTCGACAACCCTTATGGCAAAAGCAAAAAAGCAGGGGAAGAGTTATTATTTCAATATTCAAAAGAAAATGATACAGATGTATACATATACAGACTTCCTAATCTTTTTGGTAAATGGAGTAAGCCTAATTACAATAGTGTGGTATCCACTTTCTGTTATAATATATCAAGAGATTTAGACATAAAGATAAATAATCCAGAAGCAGAAATAACCCTATGTTACATAGATGATGTAATAAACGAATTTAAAAGAGCATTAGCTGGTAATCCAACAAAAAAAGGTGATTACTGTTATGTTCCTATTACCCATAAAATAACGGTAGGAGAACTAGCAGAAACTATAAAAAGTTTTAAAGAAATGAGAAAAAGCTTGGAAGTACCTGACATGAAAGATCCATTAATTAAAAAATTGTATAGCACTTACCTGAGCTATTTACCAGAAGATAAATTCAGTTACGAGCTTAAAATGAATGTAGATAATAGAGGATCTTTCACTGAATTTATTAAAACCTTAGACAGAGGTCAAGTCTCTATCAATATCTCTAAACCTGGAATCACAAAAGGCAATCACTGGCATCACACGAAAAATGAAAAATTTTTGGTTGTGTATGGTGAAGGAATCATTCGATTCAGAAAAATAGATTCGAAAGAAGTTATAGAATATAACGTAAGTGGGACTAAATTAGAAGTAGTGGATATTCCTCCTGGATACACACATAACATACAAAACATCGGGGATACGGACATGGTTACGGTTATGTGGGCAAACGAACCTTTTGATCCAGATAATCCTGATACCCACTATTTGGAGGTTTAGTTGTGAAAAAACTCAAAGTGCTGACAGTTGTCGGAACAAGACCAGAAATAATAAGACTTTCTCAAGTGATCAAGAAACTAGAGGAATCAGAAGCTATAGATCATTATTTAGTACACACAGGTCAAAACTATGACTATGAATTAAACGAAGTTTTTTTCGAGGATTTAGAATTAAAAAAGCCTGATTACTTTTTAAATTCCGCTACTGAGAATGCTGTAGAAACTATAGGAAATATTTTGATGAAGATAGATCCTGTTTTAGAAAAAGTTAAACCAGACGCCTTTTTAGTCTTAGGAGACACAAATAGTTGTCTATCAGCCTACGCAGCAAAAAGAAGACATATTCCGGTATTTCACATGGAAGCAGGTAATAGATGTTTTGATCAAAGGGTTCCTGAAGAATTGAATAGAAGAATAGTGGATCAAATAGCGGATATAAACTTAGTATACAGTGATTTAGCAAGAGAACACCTAATTCGAGAAGGTTTCCCTTCCGATAGAGTCATAAAAACAGGAAGTCCAATGTATGAAGTACTTCAAAGTAAAACAAAAGAGATTGAAAAATCTCAAATATTGAGCAAATTGGATTTAAAAGAAGACCAGTATTTTGTAATTTCTGCTCATAGGGAAGAAAACATAAATTCAGAGAAAAATTTTAATGGCTTGGTTGAGAGTATAAATGCAATTGCTGAAAAATATCAACTCCCCATAATCTTTAGCACTCATCCAAGAACAAGAAAAAAGATTGAATCAAAAGGAATAAAACTTCATCCACTAATTCGAACTGAAAAACCTTTTGGATTCATCGATTATATTAAACTACAATTAAATGCAAAAGCTGTTTTAAGTGACAGTGGGACTATAAGCGAAGAAACTTCGATATTAAAATTGAGGGGCCTTAACATTAGAGAAGCTCATGAAAGACCTGAAGCAATGGAAGAAGCCACAGTAATGATGGTAGGACTTAACAAAGAAAGAATATTTCAAGGATTAGAAATATTAGAACAACAAAATAAAGAAACAATAAGGCCTGTGTCAGATTACTTAGTACCCAACGTATCTGAAAAGGTTTTAAGAATAATTATCTCATATACAGATTATGTCAACAGGGTTGTCTGGGGGAAATAAGATGAAAGTATTACAAGTAAACACTGTTTGTGGTACAGGAAGTACGGGAAGAATTGCCGCTGACATTCATAAAATGCTTATAGAGCAAGGGCATGAAAGCATTGTTGCATACGGAAGAGGAACTGCTCACAATTGCGATAATACCATAAAAATAGGAAACAATTTAGATTTTTATAGACATGCTTTAAAAACAAGAATATTAGACGAACATGGATTTGGTTCAAAAAATGCGACTCGTAAATTCTTAGAAAGAGTAAAAAATTATAACCCGGATATAATTCATTTGCATAACGTACATGGGTATTACATAAATATAGAGCTTTTATTCAACTTTTTAAGAGAATACAATAAACCTATAGTATGGACTTTGCATGATTGTTGGGCATTTACAGGGCATTGTTCATATTTTGATTTTGCTAACTGTTATAAATGGGAAACTCATTGTCAAAAGTGTCCTGAAAAGAAAAGTTACCCTAAGAGTACTTTTCTTGATAATTCTTATGATAATTTTGAAAAAAAGAAAGAGTTATTCACCGGTTTAAAAAATATGACGTTAGTTACTCCCTCACAATGGTTGGCAAATTTAGTAAAAAGATCTTTTTTAAAAGAATATCCTGTAAAGGTTATAAACAATGGAATTGATTTGAACGTTTTCAAACCGACTCCAAGTGATTTTAGAAAAAAATATGATTTAGAAAATAAGTTTATTATTCTAGGTGTTGCAAGTCCATGGACAAGAAGAAAAGGCTTAGAATATTTTATCGAACTTTCTAAAATGCTTAGTGACAAAGAAGCAATTATTTTAGTAGGATTATCTAAAAAAGGAATAAAAGATTTACCTAAAAATATTGTAGGTATAACAAGAACAAACTCACCCAAAGAACTAGCTGAAATATATACCGCAAGTGATATATACTTTAACCCTACATTGGAAGACAATTTTCCAACAACGAATTTAGAAGCACTTGCTTGTGGAACACCAGTTATTACCTTCAACACAGGGGGTTCAATTGAAACGATAGATAGCTCAACTGGTTATATAGTCGAAAAAGGGGATTTGCAAGAGGTAAAACAAATAATCCAAAGAACGGAAAAAGAAGGAAAAGATAAATATTCAAAGCATTGCATTACAAGAGCAAATAATTATTACGATAAAAACAAGAAATTTTTAGAATATATTGAATTGTATGAAAAATTGGGAAAAGAGGTTCAAATATGACAAAGAATGACCACTTAAAAATAATTCATGTTTGCCAATATTATAATGAAGGTTATGGTTATCAAGAAAACCTTTTGCCACGTTATCAAGCAAAACTAGGTCATAAAGTAATGGTAATTACATCGGATAGAATGTCTTATTTTAGCGGAGGAAAAGATCCTAAAATAGTTGGGAGTGGTGAGTTTGAAGATAATGGAATTAGAATATTAAGGTTACCTATTAAAACTGAGCTCAAAGGGCGATTTGTTGTTTTTAATAATTTATACGACATTTTAAAAAGAGAAAAGCCTGATTATATTTTCCATCATGGGTTAATTTCCCCTTCTATAAAAACAGTTTGCAAATATAAAAAAAAGAATCCTTCTACCTTTTTGGTAGCAGATAATCATGCTGATTTGGACAATTCGGCGAGGAATCCTTTATGGAGGTTATCATATTATAGAATTTACTCAACTTTTAGGCTTAAAAAATGCATTAACTATATTGACCTAGTTTTTGGAGTTACCCCTGCACGGTGCTATTTTGCTGAAAACGAATTAGGCATTCCACATGATTTAATTAGATTATTACCAGTCGGTGCTGATGAATTTACGGTTAAAGAGCATTTAGAAAAAAAAGATTTTTTAGATAATAATTATAATAATATAAATAATAAATTGAAAGTGGTCACTGGGGGCAAATGGTCTGAGGGAAAAGGGTTAAAGGAACTAATTAGTGCTGTACAAGATTTAAACGTTGAATTACAAATATTTGGCAAGTTAGACGATAGTTATACAAAGAATATAATTGAACAAGCTCCAAATAATGTTACATTTCTTGGATGGCAAGATAGGATAGGAACTTTAAGGTTACTAGCAAGTGCAGATGTGGCTGTTTGGCCAAAGCTACATACAACGTTAGTAGAAGATGCTATAGCAACTAAAACTCCTTTAATTCTTAGATATCAAGGAAATACTTCACATCATATTCGAGAAAATGGGGTATATTTATTTACTGGAACAAGTATTGAGATTAGGCAAATTTTGGATATACTCTCGAATTCTGAAAATTTAATAAATAAAATGAAAGAAAACAGTAAGAAACAACTTGATTTATTATCCTACAAAAGAATTGCAAAGGAAAGTATTGAATATTACTATGATAAAAGTGCAAAAACGACTCACGAGGTGTTTATGAATGATCCATTATGTAATCCTTCTAATAGGGATTTTCACAAACTAAGCTAAAGTTGGGCTAGGAACGCTAATATCAAGTAAATTCACTTAAATATAACATATTTTTTAATTCTTCACTCATATCTAATTCTTTCTATTCGCTGTTCCTGGAAGGAAATCAAAAGAAACAGTTTTCTTTAACTTTACTGACTTATTTTATTCATTAAAAAGGCTAATTAACAAATGAAAATCACAGTTGTAGGTCTGGGATATGTGGGACTATCATTGGCAGTACTACTTTCTCAATACAATGAAGTTTTAGCCTTAGATGTGGTAGAAGAAAAAGTAGACATGATTAACAACAAAAAATCACCCATAACAGACAAAGAAATACAAGATTACTTAAATACAAAAAATCTCAATTTAACAGCCACAACTGACAAGCAAAAGGCTTATAAAAATGCAGAATATATAATAATAGCAACACCCACAGATTATGATACGGAAAGAAACTATTTTGATACAAGTTCTGTTGATAGCGTTATAAAAGATGTACTTGAAATAAACCCAAAGGCAATAATGATAATAAAATCAACTATTCCCGTTGGATATACAAAAGAAGCAAGAGAAAAATTCAAAACCGAGAATATAATATTTTCTCCAGAATTCTTAAGAGAAGGAAAAGCTTTATACGATAACTTATACCCTTCAAGAATAGTCATTGGAGAAAAGAGCGAAAGAGCAAAATTATTTGCAGATCTGTTATTACAAGGAGCAATAAAAAAAGATGTCCCAACATTATTCACAGACTCCACAGAAGCCGAAGCGATAAAATTATTTGCCAACACATATTTAGCTATGAGAGTATCTTTCTTCAATGAATTGGACAGTTCTCATGTGTTTATTCTTATTTCAGAGAAAAGTTTCCTGTAGACGGCGTTAAAGCTATGGGTAGTGGATTACTTATTGTATTTTCTAAACTAACCGGCATTCAAGAATTGATTACTGATGGAATCCAAGCCTTCGTAATTAAAAACGATAAAAGGATGGATTTAGAGTATATTACTACAGTTCTAAAAAGTTTTATCTCTGAGTTACATATAATTCACAAAATGTTAGATGCAGTTTTGAAAACTTTAAAAAGTGTGACGTGGAGGGAAAATGCCATAAATATGTTTCAAATTATAGCAGATAATTGGGGAGCGAAATTCTGATGGAAGATAATGTATATAGAATAGACAAAAATTTTGAATTAAGTCAAATGAATCAAAAAACCAAGACTAATTATTTACTAATCGATATAATTTTTCTACTTGTAATCATTTCTATATTACAAGAATTTTCTTTTTTTAATTCTTATTATCCCCTAATTAGAAAAGTTATTTATTTAAT
>NZ_JALY01000196.1:0-20826 GCF_002924615.1 Petrotoga halophila DSM 16923
AAATTAGATAATGAAATAGACAAAAAATACGCACAGTTATATTTTCAAAATGGAGTAAATGAAATAAGAAAAGATTTATTGAGTAATTTGGCTGAAAAAAGACGATCCTTCAGAAAAAATGCCCAAGTCATCTTTCAAGACCCATATTCTTCTTTAAATCCAAGAATGAGAGTTCTGGATATCATAGGGGAAGGTATGAAAGTTAATAAAATGGGTACAGCTTCTGAAATAAGGGATAGAGTTGCCAACTTAATGGAAACCGTGGGATTATCTAAAGATTACGTCTATAGATATCCTCACCAATTTTCTGGTGGGCAAAGACAAAGAATAGGGATAGCACGAGCTTTGGCATTGGACCCAAAATTAATCATTTCTGATGAAGCAGTTTCCGCTTTAGATGTTTCCATTCAATCTCAAATCATAAATTTAATGGTTGACTTGAAAAACGATTACAGTTTAACCTATGTTTTTATAGCTCATGATTTGGCCGTTGTAAAACATATAAGTGATAGAATAGCGGTTATGTATCTAGGAAAGATCGCTGAATTAACAACGAAAAAAGAGCTTTTTGACGAGCCATTGCATCCTTATACGGTTTCTTTGATGTCTGCTATTCCCATTCCAGATCCGGAAGTTAAAAAGAAAAGAGTGGTTTTACAAGGTGATGTACCTAGCCCGCTAAATCCACCCTCAGGTTGTAGGTTTCATCCTCGTTGTCCAATTGCTAAGGATATTTGTAGCAAAGAAGAACCACCACTTAAGGAAATTAAGCCAGGTCATTATGTGGCATGCCACTTTCCTGGAGAGTTTAAAATTTAAAAGCTTGGGTAAAAACCCAAGCTTTTAAATATCTTAAATTTCTCCTTTTTCATGTAATTTTAGATCTATTTTTTTCTCTAACTTTTGTAGTATGACTGGTAAGTATCTGTCTTTTAATTTTTTTTTATCGTACTGATGAATTAAAAAATAAGTAATTCCCAATCCTAAGACACCTGCCAAGAAAGAGAAGATATCTGAAAATCCCAAAGTATAGAGAATGGAAATTATAGACAAGAAAACTATTAAAGGAATCCCATAAGCTAAAAAAGAAAGTTTCACTACTGGAACTTCAGGCATTTCAACAATTACTTTGTCTCCTTTTTTTACATCGACCTCTTCAGTATTTTTGGCTTTTAACTTCAGCTCGTTTGGGCCACCTAATAGGGTACAACCACCTTTCATTGCACAGCTTTCACATTCTTGCGTCCTTGTGGTTCTCAAATACACGTAATTCTCATCTTTATCGATAACATCCATTACTTCCCTCATCGTTTAATACCTCCAATCCTTGATTACATACGTCCAAAACTGTTACTTTATACCTTTGCTCTAAGTGAGAAAGAAATTTGACCATTTCGTTTTCAATATTTTTATAATCTTCATCTAAAATTCCCATGATCGTAGGACCAGAGCCACTCAAAAAACAACCCTTTACACCTATTTTTATCAATTTAGACGTTATTTCTTCCCAGTTAGGGATAAAATCTTTACGATATGGCTGATGGATTTTATCCTTTGTGGCTTCTGATAAGTTTTCAAAATGCGCGGTTACAAGTGAAGCAACGAGAAGACCAACCCTACTTATATTAAACACTGCCTCTTCAACAGGCACATTTTGTGGCAAAAGTAAACGGGCTTTTTTTGTAGAAAAATGAAAATCTGGGATGATAGCTAATAATTTTAACTGAGGTGGTAAATTCATTTTTACATATTTAACTTCGTTTTCTAACAAACAGCCTACTGTCAATCCTCCAACCAATGCTGGTAAAATATTATCCGTATGTCCGTCCATTGTAGCTGCTAAATACATTATCTCTTCTTTCTTCAAGGGATCATTAAGCAGCTTATTGGCAGCTACCAGGCCACCCGCTATACAAGCTGCGCTACTTCCTAAGCCTCTTGCAAGGGGTATATTATTTATAAGATTTATTCGAAGACCTTTCGGATGGAAATCTACTACTTCAAATAGTCGCTTCATCGCTCGATAAACCAAATTATGTTCATTAGTTTCTATATGCATTCGATCCTCAACTGGAACATTTATTTCAAGGCCAAAGTTGATTTCTTCCACTTCTATAATATTGTATAATTGTAAGGCTATCCCTAAACTGTCAAATCCTGGTCCTATGTTCGCTGTAGTAGCTGGAACTTTCACTCTGATCATTTCTTCAGCCCTTTCATTATTAGTTATCTAAAATTAAGTTTACTTTTAACATTGTTGATAACAGAATTTTCGCAGGAAAAGTATGTTTTTATAATGTTCTTATATATATCGATTATTTTCTTGCAGTTTTCATTCAACTCATCTTCTTTGATTTTTCCCTCAAAAAATTCGTTCAACAATTCTTCTTCTTTTTCGTTCATATGAACTTAGCCTCCTCTATCAATTGTCTCAATTTTTTCCTAGCATAATGTAGCTTACTTTTCACCGTTCCCAAAGGGATTTCCATTATATCGGAAATTTCATTGTAACTCAGTCCATCGATATCTCTTAATTTAATCAATAGCCTTTCTTCATCGTCAAGTTTTTCCATTATATTCAAAATCATTTGGTAATCGAGTTCTTCTAAGACTTCATTTTTTACGTTGGTATCGGAAATTGCTTGGATATTATGATTTTGGTCTGTTTCATCTTCAAAATCCACAGAAGTTTCTTTACTTCTTTGATATTTTCGAGAATAATTTTTACCAACGTTGACAGCTATTCTATAAATCCAAGTAGACAACTTGGAACGGCCTTTAAATCCATTTATCCCTTTAATAATTCTTATAAACACTTCTTGAAGTGCATCTTCTATTTCATCATGGTTAACGTAATTTTTTAAAACTCCGTAAATTTTTGGTGCATACTCTTCGTATAATTTTTTAAACGCATCAGGATCATTTTTTTTAAGATCTTCAACGAATTTTTCTTCTGTCAATTTGACTCTCTCCTATAATAAATTGTTCATATTATTATACCATAATTGTCGAGGGGATTCTATGAAAAATTTTTCCTGAAATTTTTTTCATAGTTGACAAAAACTTCGATAATCGTTCCTAAATTAGTATAATCGTTTCTAATCGTCTAAGAACAGATCTCTTTGGATTTGAAACTTTGAGAAAAAAGGGATAAAATATGTATGTAAGACAGAAGTGAAGTTCTATACTTCCTAGAAGGAAACAATAAGAAAAAGGAGGGATTTCAAATATGGAAGAAACAAAGAAGGTAAGTTTGTACGATAACGCAGTTAAACAATTTGATAGAGCTGCTAGAATCATGGAATTGGATAGAAATTTAAGAGAAGTATTAATCAAGCCAAAAAGAGAACTTACCGTTAATTTTCCAGTACGTATGGATGATGGATCAATCAAAGTTTTTACAGGTTACAGAGTACAACACAATGTTTCCAGGGGTCCAGCAAAAGGTGGAATTAGGTACCATCCAGATGTTACATTAGATGAAGTTAAGGCATTAGCCTTCTGGATGACGTGGAAGTCCGCAGTGGTAGACATCCCCTATGGTGGGGCTAAAGGCGGAGTTACAGTGGATCCATTTAAACTTTCAGATTCAGAATTAGAGAAATTATCCCGAAGATTCTTCTCTGAAATTCAAATTATAATAGGTGAAGAAAAAGATATCCCCGCCCCAGATGTAAACACTAATGGTCAAATAATGTCTTGGTATATGGATACATATTCGATGAATATTGGTCATACTACTTTAGGCATAGTTACAGGGAAGCCTTTAGAGATTGGAGGTTCTGAAGGAAGAACAGAAGCCACTGGAAGAGGAGTAAATATATGTATTGAGGAAGCTGTAAAGTATTTGACAGACAAGGGTAAGCTAAATAAAAAAGATGAAGCGATAACTGTTGCCATTCAAGGGTTCGGTAACGTTGGTTCTTACTTGGCTTTGACTCTCACAGAAGAAACTAAATATAGATTGGTTGCAATATCTGATTATAGTGGTGGTTTTTATAAAGAATCCGGTTTCACAGCAGAAGAGATTCGGAGACTAATGGATAGAACTAGAAATAGAAAAGCCTTGTTATTGGATGTTAACGAAGAAGGTTATAAAGAGATAACCAACGAAGAGTTATTGAAATTAGATGTTGATGTTTTTGCCCCTTGTGCTATGGAAAATGCCATTAACGAAGATAATGCAGATGATATAAGAGCAAAACTCATTGTTGAAGGAGCCAACGGTCCATTAACTCCAGAAGCGGACGATATCTTGTTGTCCAAGAATGTCTTCATAGTACCGGATTTCTTGGCAAATGCTGGTGGCGTGACCGTTTCGTACTTCGAATGGGTACAAGGGCTTCAGTGGAATTTTTGGGAACTTGAAGATATTAGAAAAGCCCTTCATAAAAAGATGAAGAATGCCTTTTGTGACGTTGCTCAAACAATGGATAAGTATGAAGTCGATATGCGAACAGCTGCATATGTGAGAGCTATCGAACGTGTGGCAAACGCTACAAAGTTAAGAGGCATTTATCCATGATGACAAAATAACAAAAATTACCCCTTTCTTAACTATTTAGAAAGGGGTAATTTTTTGGTTACTTAAGTCAAGTAAAATAGAATAGGTTTATTTAATAAAGAGGTGGAAAAATGGCTTTTACCTTAATTTCTGTATTTATAAACGCTACGATTGGTTTATTTCTGGTTGATATGTTGTATTGGATTTTTTCACTAATAATTTTAGGTATTGTACTGTACATTTCCTGGAAAAAAAGTACGTATAGTAAATTAGGTAACTTTATTTTGTTAGTAGGGGTTTTATTTTCTTTTTTTGGTTATTTAAATAATTTTGATCCGTCTTATTTTTATTTGTTGATAAACCTTTCTGCCTTTCTAGCTGTTCTTTATACAGCGTTTAACAAAAAAATATTAATTATTCTATCTTGGATGTTGAATGGTTTTTCCTTGGGTTACATCATTGCCGCTTTGAGAAACTTAAATTTGGGCATTGTATTTGGCATAATTATTTTCCTTATAGGATTAAGAGATGTTTTTTTGCCTAAAAAGTTTGACGAACATTTAAATGACTAATTCTTGTATTGTAGAAGCTAACCTTTTTATCCCCTCTTCAATACTTTCTTCATTTGCACAGGAATAATTTAATCTCAAGGTATTTACATTTTTCTTATCAATGTAAAAAGGGTCTCCGGGGACGAAGGCAACCTTTTTTTCAATAGCTTTGTCAATCAACTCAAGAGCCGAGATGTTGTTAGGTAAAGTTACCCAAAGAAACATTCCTCCTTGTGGATTCGTATATTCTACATCTTTGGGGAAATATTTTTTAATACTGTCTATCATTGCATTTTTTTGTGAACCATACCTCATTTTTATGTTCATTATATGTTTGTCTAGGTCGTTCTCTTTCACGAACTGGTATATTATTCTTTGCCCTACATAATTAGAATGGAGATCAGCCCCTTGCTTAGCGGTTACAAGATTTTCCAATACATCTTTGGGAGCAACTACCCAACCCAGCCTAAATCCTGGGGCAACAATTTTTGAGAATGATCCTAAAAGTATCGTTTGTTCAGGTATCAATTTTTTGAATGAAACACTATCTTCCCCTTCAAATCTTAACTCTCCATATGGGTCATCTTCTATAAGGTAAATGTTGTGCCTTTTCAACAAGTCAGCTATCTTTTCTCTATTTTTATTTGTATAAGTAATACCCGAAGGATTTTGAAAATTGGGGACAGTGTAAAGTAATTTTGGTGAAAATTCTTCTAAAACATCTTCTAATTCTTCTAAATCAAGCCCTTCTTGGCATAGTTTTACAGTTTTAAAATTTTTTGTGTATACTGATAATGCTTGTATGGCTCCTAAGTATCCAGGTTCTTCAATTGCAATGAAATCATCTTCATTCAAAAATAATTTACCGAGTAAGTCAAGGGCTTGTTGAGAACCATGAGTTATTAAGACATCATCTTGTGTAATATTTAAATCCTTCTTTTCCATGTACCTATTGGCGATAAATTCTCTTAAAGGTGGATATCCTTCTGTGGAACTGTATTGAAGTATCTCTTTACCGTGATTATCAAACTGGTAAACAGCGGCATTTTTTATCTCGTCTACTGGAAATAAATCAGGATTTGGTAAACCGCCTGCAAATGAAATTATTTCGGGGTCATCAACTACTTTAAGTATCTCTCTTATAAAAGAACGTGGAACGTTTTTCATACGATTAGCGTATATATTTTCCATTTTTTATCTCCTCCTGAGAAATTTTTATAGCCTTTAGAAATCTTAAAACTTAATTTAGCGCTCCTTCGCCAAACATTAAGGGGTAAACCCCTTAAGATCCCCAAATTCGCGTAACATCATTTGCCCAGCAAATGAGAATATGGAAATTGTTTCTAAGGCATTATATAGAACCATTTTGCACAAAGGTCCAAAAAAACATGGTTTGCACACTGCAGCAAACAGGGCTCCGCCCTTCAATCCTTTTAAAATCAAAATCTTATATTTCTGAAGTGTCTGAAAGTTTTGTTAGTTTTCTTTAACAGGGAACAAATTATCTACAAACAAGCCATATTCCACACTGTCTAACAATGCTTTCCAACTGGCTTGAATTATGTTAGTTGAAACACCCACAGTAGTCCAAGTTTTATCGGTGTCTGAAGTTTCTATTAAGACCCGCACCTTTGCAGCGGTTCCAGAAGCACTGTCCAGCACCCTTACTTTGTAATCTATCAATTTCATGTTTTTTAGGGAAGGAAAAAAGTCTTCTAAAGCCTTTCGCAATGCCATATCTAACGCATTCACAGGTCCGTCGCCTTCAGCAACAGCATGGACAGTTTCATCATTTATTTTTAATTTGACAATGGCTTCGGTTCCCGTGCCTTTACCAAAATTGTAATGAAGAATGTTGAAATTCTCCACTTGAAAATTTGGGGCGTAGTCAAAAAATTCTCTTAATACTAAGAGTTTCAAAGAAGCATCTGCACCTTCAAATTGATATCCATCATGCTCATATTCCTTGATCTTCAATGTTAACTTTTTGAACTGTTCTTCAGAAAATTGTGTAATATCAAAGCCCAATTCTTCCAACTTTGATTTCAAATTGCTTTTTCCTGATAACTCAGAAACTAATATCCTTCTAGTGTTTCCAACCCATTCCGGAGATATGTGTTCGTAAGTGAGAGGATTTTTAAGAATGGCGCTAACATGGACACCTCCTTTATGTGTGAATGCGCTTCTTCCCACGTAAGGGATCCTGTTGTCAGGAGTTAAATTAGCAACTTCAAATACGTAATTATAAAGTGAAGTTGTTTTTTCTACATTTATTTTCGGTAATCTAAATCCGTATTTAAACTTCAAGTTAGGTATTATAATGCAAAGGTCTGCATTACCACATCTTTCCCCTAAGCCTCCAACCGTTCCTTGTATTTGTTCAACTCCTTCTTGTAAGGCTGTAAGAGAATTTGCTACAGCTAGACCGGAATCGTTGTGGGCATGAATACCCAAAGGTATTTTTATTCTTTCTTTTACCACTTCTATTGCCTCTCTTATTTTTGAAGGGGTTTGCCCCCCATTTGTGTCACACAAAACAACAATTGAAGCACCGGAGTTTTGCGCAACTTCCAAGGTTTTAAGGGCATATTGTTGATTATGGTTAAAACCATCAAAAAAGTGTTCAGCATCAAAAAAGACTTCTATACCTTTTCTTTTTAAGAAGGTTATCGTATCTTCTATGAGTTTCAGGTTGTCATCAAGAGAAATGCCCAAGGCTTGAGATACATGGAAATCCCAGCTTTTTGCAAATATAGTAACGATTTTTGCCCCAGAAGAAACTAATTTTAAAATATTTGGATCATCTTCTGCTTTTATTCCGTATCTTTTTGTAGAGCTAAATGCAACTATTTCACTGTTTTTGAATGACATATTTTGAACCTTTTTAAAGAACTCTTCATCTTTAGGATTGGATCCCGGCCAACCACCTTCAATGTAGTCTATTCCGTATTCATCTAATTTTTTGGCTATCTTTAATTTATCTTCCACAGTTAAAGAAACATTCTCACCTTGGGTTCCATCTCTTAAAGTGGTATCAAACAATTTAGGTTCTTTCAATTCGGTTCACCCTCTTTTTAAGATTTTAACAATTTCGTCTCCTACTTCACTGGTGCTTAAATTTCCTCCCATGTCTTGAGAAAGTAAGTTTTCTTGGATAGAGATCTTAATTGAATCTTCAATCTTTTCAGCTAAATCTTTTCTTCCGAAATATTCTAACATCATAGCTGCAGCTAAAATAGCAGCTATAGGATTGGCAATACCTTTACCAGCAATATCGGGAGCTGAACCATGAACGGGTTCAAACATAGAAACACTGTTAGGATTAATATTTCCTGAGGCAGCTAACCCCATGCCTCCCTGAAGTTCTGCACCCAAATCTGTGATGATGTCTCCAAACATATTGCAGGTTACTATCACATCAAAAATTTCGGGATTTCGTACCATTTTCATCGTTATAGCATCCACGTAATAATGATCAGTCTGAACTTCTGGATATTCTTTCTTTAACTCTTCAAACACCCTTAACCATAAGCCGTGAGAATAAGTTAGTACGTTACTTTTATCACAGAGTGTTAGTTTCCCCTTGAGATTTTTTGCATACTCGAATGCGTAACGGATGATGCGCTCTACACCTTTTCTAGTTGAAATCATCTCTTGTATCGCTACTTCGTCTTGAGTATCTTTTTTTAAAATTCCACCAATACCTGCATAAAGTCCTTCTGTATTTTCTCTTATTACTGTAAAATTGATCTCATTAACGCCCTTCTTCTTCAAAGGAGAAAACCTGTCGTTTAGTAGTTTTATTGGCCTTAAATTGACGTATTGATCAAAATGAAATCGTAATTTTAATAGTATCCCATGTTCTAATATACCTGATGGTACTCTTGGATCTCCCACTGCACCCAAATATATGGCATCGAAGGTTTCTAATTGTTTCAATAGAGAATCTGGAATTAATTCTCCAGATTTTAGATAGCGTTCGGCTCCAACCTCGAACTCTTCAAATTTAAGATTCAAATTATACTTTTCTCCCATAAAATTTAAGATTTTAAGACCTTCATTGATTACTTCCTTTCCAATTCCATCTCCTGGTAGAACAGCGATCGACGGCATCTATTGAGCGACCTCCTTTTTGATCTTCTCTATCAATCCCCCGGAAGATATTATTTCTTGAAGAAATTTAGGATATTTCTCTGAATAGTATTCTTCATTGTTTTTTAGATCTTTGATGATTCCATTGTCTAAATCTATCTCTATTTCCGAACCATCTTCTATATTATGGGAAGCTTCTTTAGAAATAAGTATAGGTAATCCAATATTGATAGCGTTTCGATAAAAAATCCTTGCAAAGCTTTCTGCTATGACACAAGAAACACCTGCCGCCTTAATCGATAATGGAGCATGCTCACGAGAGCTTCCAGAACCAAAGTTCCTTCCGGCTACTATAATGTCTCCTTTTTTAACTTTTTTTACGAAATCTTTATCTATATCTTCCATACAATGTTGTGCCAATATTTCTGGTTCAGGGTTGTTTAGATATCTAGCTGGTATAATAACATCGGTATCAACGTTGTCACCGTATTTGAAAACTCTCCCTCTGAATTTCACCTTATAACCTCCTCAGGATGGGTAATGTATCCACTAACAGCAGAAGCTGCCGCCACCGCAGGATTGGATAAATAAACTTCACTTTCTGGATGCCCCATCCTTCCAACAAAATTCCTGTTAGTTGTAGAGATTGCTCTTTCACCTTTTGCCAAAACTCCCATATGGCCACCAAGGCAAGGTCCGCACGTTGGTGTACTTACGGCGGCTCCCGCTTCGATGAATATTTCAATTAAGCCTTCTTTTAGTGCCTGCATGTATATATCTTGGGTGCCAGGAAAAATAATACATCTTACATCAGGGTTGATTTTATGTCCCTTAAGCACGTGAGCAGCAATTCTTAAATCTTCTATTCTTCCGTTAGTGCAAGAACCAATTACAGATTGATCTATTTTTATCCCCTTTGCTTCATTAACAGGTTTGGTGTTTTCTGGCAAATGTGGGAAAGCCACCTGTGGTTCAATACTTGATACATCATATTCGATAACTTCTTCATAAGAAGCATCGGGATCGCTACTTACCGGTGTATATTCTCTTACTGCCCTTTCTTTTAAGTACTCTTTGGTTTTTTCATCGTATTCAAATAATCCACATTTTGCCCCTGCTTCTATCGCCATGTTTGCCATAGTCATTCTCGAATCCATAGAAAGATCTTTGATCGTTTCTCCAGTAAACTCAATAGATTTATACAGGGCTCCGTCTACTCCTATATCTCCTATCGTGTAAAGTATCAGATCCTTCCCACTGACCCATGGGTTTAACTTCCCCTTGTATACAATCTTTATACTTTCTGGGACACGAAACCATAAGTAACCGGTAGCCATTGCGGCAGCCATGTCGGTGCTTCCAACACCTGTACCTAAACAGTTAAGTGCCCCATAGGTACACGTATGTGAATCTGCTCCTACAACGATTTCACCTGGTAAGGCTAGTCCTTTTTCAGGTATTAGACAGTGTTCTATTCCCATCTTACCTATCTCAAAATAATTAAGAATATTCATCTCTTTTGCAAAATTTCTTATAAATAAAGCATTTTGCGCAGATTTTATATCTTTATTTGGGGTAAAATGATCTGGAACTATTGCAACCCTTTCATTATCAAATACTTTAGATAAACCTATTTTTCTAAATTCTTTGATGGCAACAGGAGTTGTTACATCGTTCCCAAGCACTAAATCTACTCTTGCATTAACAATCTCTCCAGGTTTAACTTCACTTTTATTTGAATGAGACGCAAGAATCTTCTCTACAATAGTCATTTCTTTACTTCCTCGCTTTATTATTTTATTTTTTTGCTGTTTGGAGTTTTTTAGTCATGTATTTATTCAACGCATTTAGATAGGCCAAAGTACTTGCTTGGGTAATATCTGTTTCAACAGAATGCCCAACGTATACATCTTCTCCAATTTTGAGTTTAACGGTTGTTTCTCCTAAGGCGTCGGTCCCCTCTGTAACGCCTTCTATCTTATACGAAATCAAAGTGATATTTTCTTCTTCAGCGATTTCGTTTATGGCTTTAAATATGGCATCTATTGGTCCGTCTCCACTGCAAGCCGCTTTTTCTATCAAATCTTCTCCTCTTGCTATTTTTATAGTCGCTGTCGGTAGTGTAGTGTTTCCAGTAGTAACGGATAAATATTTGAGTTTGAAATAATCCTCCGTTTTATATAGTTCGTCGTTTATCAATGCTTCAACATCAAGCGGATTTAAATTCTTTTTTTTACTGGCTAGATCTTTGAATTTAATGAATAACTTTTCAAAGGTTTGTTCATCCACGGTGTAACCAGATGATATTAAGAACTCCTTTAAGGCATGTCTTCCCGAATGTTTCCCTAATATTAGTTTATTTGAATTCAACCCTATACTTTCTGCTTTCATTATTTCGTAAGTAGTTCTTTCTTTGATAACACCATCTTGATGAATACCAGATTCATGTGCAAAGGCATTTTTACCTACTATTGCTTTATTAGGTTGAATAACCATTCCAGTAAATTGTGAAACCATGTTGCTTAATTTCAAAATCTTAGTTGTATCCTGCGTTACGACTAAATCTTCAAAATAATCTTTCCTGGTAACTAATGCCATTAAAACTTCTTCTAAGGCGGCGTTTCCTGCCCTTTCTCCTATTCCGTTGACTGCAACCTCCGCCTGATCGGCACCCTCTTTCAGAGCAATAAGTGTGTTAGCAGTTGCCATCCCTAAATCGTTGTGGCAATGTACGCTTAATTCAATCTTTTCTATATTCCTTGTGTTTTCTTTTATCTTCTTAATAAATTCACCAAATTCTTGAGGAATTGCATATCCCACAGTATCAGGCACGTTAATTACCGACGCACCAGCTTCGATGACTTTTTCAAAGAGTTTGTACAAAAACTCTAACTCGCTTCTTGAAGCATCTTCTGCTGAAAATTCAACGTTATTAGTATACTTTGCTGCATACTTCACGGCCTCAACTGCTCTTTCCATAACTTGCTCTTCATTCATTTGCAGCTTATATTTCATGTGAATAGGAGAAGTGGCAATGAACACATGAATTCTTGGTTGTTCTGCTTCCTGAAGTGCTTCCCAAGCACAATCGATATCTTTGTAGTTCGCCCTTGCTAAAGCGGCGATCTCAACATCTCTGATTTTTTGGGCGATGTTTTTCACACTTTCAAAATCACTACTTGAAGAAATAGGAAAACCAGCCTCTATTACATCAACTTTTAACAAGGAAAGCTGTTCGGCTATTGCCAACTTCTCCTCCATTGTCAAACTTACTCCTGGAGATTGTTCGCCATCCCTCAACGTAGTATCAAAAATTTTTATTTTTCTCAAATTTGATCACTCTCCCACTTGCCTATATTTTTTAGCTTTCTATCCAAGGCATCATCGCTCTCAACTTCGCTCCTACTTGTTCCAACAAAGAATTATTATCTTTTTCAGTTAAAGCGTTGAAAACAGGCCTATTGGCTTTGTTTTCTAATATCCAGTCCTTTGCAAAATTCCCATTCTGTATGTTTGCAAGTACCTCTTTCATAGTTTCTTTAACCCTATTATCGATAATTTTGGGCCCAATGGCAAGGTCTCCATATTGTGCAGTGTCACTTATAGAGTATCTCATCTTTTTTAATCCACCTTCATACAAGAGATCAACGATTAATTTAAGTTCATTCAAACATTCAAAATAGGCTATTTCTGGTTGATATCCCGCTTCAACGAGTGTTTCAAAACCTGCCTTGATAAGAGATGTAGTTCCACCACATAAGACCGCTTGTTCTCCAAATAGATCCGTTTCTGTTTCCTCTTTGAAAGTTGTTTTGATGACACCTGCTCGTGTACAACCTATTCCTTTGGCGTAAGATAAACCCAACTCTTTTGCTTTTCCTGAAAAATCTTGGTGAACAGCTAATAATCCTGGAACCCCTTTGCCTTCTAAATACATTCTTCTGACTAAATGACCAGGACTTTTAGGAGCAACCATGAATACATCAATGTTTTTTGGAGGCACAATTTGTCCAAAATGGATATTAAAACCATGAGAAAACCCAAGTGCATTACCCTCGTCTAAGTTGGGTTCTATGTCTTTTTTGTATACCTCACTCTGAACTTCATCAGGGATCAATACTTGAATAATATCTCCTTTTTTAACTGCTTCAGATGTTTCGTATACTTCAAAACCATCTTTTTGGGCAGTTTCTTTGCTTTTACTATCTTTCTTCAAACCTATAATTACTTTTAATCCGCTATCTTTAAGATTTTGTGCCTGAGCATGACCCTGACTTCCATAACCCAAAACCGCAATAGTTTTTCCCTTCAATAAACCTAAGTCTGCATCCTTTTCATAGAATGTTTCCACCATACACTATCACTCCTTAATTTTTATGAATTTGTCAAAACGTTATTGTTCATTTCTCTATCTATAGCTACAATCCCTGTTCTCACAACTTCTTTAATGCCAAAATCCTTCATTATTTCGATAAAGGCATTTATTTTATTTTCATCCCCCGTAATTTCAACTGTTATTGTGTCAAGGGAAAAATCGACAACCTTACCCCTAAAAACGTCGACCACCTGAATAACTTGGCTTCTTTGATTTTTTCCACAATTTACCTTAATTATCGCCATATCCCTCTCTATCATATTGCTTTGATTCAACTCAGTGATCTTTATAACATCTATAAGTTTGTAAAGTTGTTTTTTTACTTGTTCTAATGTATCTGTATTTGCTTCGACAACTATCGTCATTCGCGAATACTCCGGTAATTCAGTTTCACCTACATTTAAACTCAGTATGTTAAAATTTCTCCTACTGAATAGACCAGATATCCTTGCCAAAACTGCAGGTTGATTATTCACCGTTACTGATAAGATGTGTCTCATGCAACCTCCCCCTGTTTTTCCTTTTCTCTCTTTTTCTTTTTTAGTTCCAACATCTCATTGATCGATGCCCCTTCTGGAACCATTGGGAATACGTTCTCATCTTGAGGAATAATGACGTCCAGTAAAACTGGGCCATCATAATTTAGAACCTCTTTCAAAGCCATCTCTACATCGTTTGTTTGATCGATTCTTAACGATTTTATTCCATAAGCCTGAGCCAATTTAACGAAATCAGGATTTTCAAGTATAGTGCCGGAATATCTTTCATCAAAAAATAACTCTTGCCACTGTCTTACCATCCCTAAGGTTCCATTGTTTAAAATGATTATTTTTACTGGGAGCCTGTTGGAACTTATTGTAGCTAACTCCTGGAGATTCATTTGAAAACTTCCGTCACCAGATATGTTGATAACCGTTTTATTGGGATTTCCTACCTGAACACCCATACTGGCTGGTAAACCATATCCCATAGTTCCAAGGCCTCCTGAGGTTATGAATGACCTAGGTTTCGAAAAATGAAAGTATTGGGCTGCCCACATTTGATTTTGGCCAACTTCTGTTACTATTAAAGTATTTTCATCGGTTAACTCATCCAATTTTTCAATCAAGTATTGTGGCTTAATATTGTTATCATCGTATTCGTAGTTAAGCGGAAATCGTCTTTTCCATTCTTTTATTTTTTCTAGCCATTCTTTTCTTTCGATCGCCTTTATCAACGGAATTAATTTATCTAAAACGTTTTTTGCGTTACCAACAATGGGAATATCAACTTTGACATTTTTATTTACTTCAGCTGGATCGATATCTATATGAATGATCTTTGCATATGGAGCAAACGTTTCCAACTTCCCCGTTACCCTGTCATCAAAGCGTACTCCAATTCCTATTATCAAATCTGCTTCAGATATAGCGTAGTTGGCATACATTGTACCGTGCATTCCTAGCATCTTTAGAGAAAGCTCATGATCTTCTGGAAAAGCCCCAAGACCCATAAGAGATGTAACTACTGGTATCCTTCCCTTTATTGCCATATTTGTCAGTTCTTCTGAAGCATTAGAATTTATAACTCCTCCACCGGCAAAGATAACTGGCCTCTGGGATGTATTAATCGCCTCGGCAGCCAATTTTATTTGCATGTAGTTACCTTCGTATGTTGGCTGATATCCTGGGAGATTAACGCTTTGAGGATACATGAAATCAGCGTGAGATTTAAGAACATCCACTGGTAAATCTACCAATACTGGACCTGGTCTACCAGTTCTGGCTATGTAAAAAGCTTCTTTTATAGTTTTAGCTAAATCCTTTACATTTGTTACCATGTAATTGTGCTTGGTTACAGGCAAGGTTATTCCTCTTATGTCTATTTCTTGGAATGAGTCTGTACCTATTAGACTCGTCGGAGCTTGACCTGTAAAAGCTACAACTGGTACGGAATCCATGTACGCAGTAGCTAGTCCGGTAACTAGGTTAGTAGCTCCAGGCCCAGAAGTAGCTATACACACTCCAACTTTCCCCGTACTCCTTGCATAACCGTCTGCAGCATGCGCAGCGCCTTGTTCATGACGTACTAATATATGTTTTATAGGAGCGTCGTAGAGTTCATCATAAAGTGGGATAACCTTCCCTCCTGGATATCCAAATACGACCTCAACCTTTTCCCTCAAAAGAGATTCAACGAATATTCTTGCCCCGGAATGAATCGGCATAAAATCACCTCTCTAATTTTTTTATTCTAAAAACGCCCCTTTATCCGCTGATTGTACAAATCTACTGTACCTATCTAAATACCCATTTGTTTTTGGAAGTATCGGTTTAAAAGTATTCAATCTTGCTTGTAATTCTTCTTCTGATATTTTTAAATTTAGAGTCTTTTCTGGTATGTTTATCGATACCATATCCCCATCCCTTACAACCCCTATTGGACCTCCTGCCGCAGCTTCGGGAGATACATGACCTATGGCAGAGCCGCGTGTTGCTCCTGAGAATCTACCATCGGTGATCAGGGCAACCTTCTTATCCAATCCCATACCAGCTAATGCAGAAGTAGGTGCTAACATCTCTCTCATACCTGGCCCTCCCTTTGGACCTTCGTATAGGATAACTACTACATCTCCTTCTTTAATTTTCCCCCCATAAATAGCTTTGATGGTTTCTTCTTCTTTGTTGAAAACCTTTGCAGGTCCTTCATGTACCAACATCTCATCCGATACAGCTATCTGTTTAACAATTGCCCCGTTGGGAGCTATATTGCCTTTTAACACCGCTAGTCCTCCATCTTTATGGTACGGATTATCTATAGGCCTTATCAATTCATGGTTGACATAACCAACGGTTTTGAGATTTTCACCTAAGGTTTTTCCTGTTACGGTCAAACAGTCTAGATGGAGCAAATTCTTTTTTGACAATTCTTTTAGTACAGCAGGAATACCACCGGCGTAATATAAATCTTCAATGTGATGAATTCCTGCGGGAGTTAAACTACATAGGTGTGGGGTTTTGGAACTAATTTTATTAATAATATCTATGTCGAAATCGATTCCGGCTTCGTGAACGATTGCGGGCAAATGTAAAGCGGTGTTGGTAGAACAACCTAAAGCCATGTCTAGAGTAAAGGCGTTTTCTACAGTTTTTTCGGTGAATATATCCAACGGTTTAATGTCTTTAGCTACTAACTCCATTATTTTTTCTCCACTTTTTGTTGCCAAAGCCCTCCTACTAGAAAAAACTGCCGGAATCGTCCCATTTCCCGGCAGTGCAAGTCCTAAAACCTCTGTTAGGCAATTCATTGAATTGGCAGTAAACATCCCAGCACAAGACCCATACCCAGGACAGGCAGTCATTTCCATTTCACTTAACTCTTCATCAGAAATCTTATTGGCAACTCTCGCACCAACAGCTTCAAACATATCATGTAAATCGATTTTTCTTCCTCTGTAATTCCCCGCAAGCATTGGACCTCCACTTACAACTATCGCAGGAATATTTAACCTCAAAGCGGCCATTAGCATCCCTGGAACGATCTTATCGCAGTTGGGAATAAGGACCAATCCATCGAATTTGTAGGCTCTAGCTACAGATTCTATAGAATCTGCGATCAACTCTCTACTCGGTAATGAATAGTTCATACCGCTGTGTCCCATAGCGATACCATCACAGATTCCTATCGTTGAAAAAGCTAAAGGTAAACCTCCAGCTGCGTATACGCCATTTTTTACACTCTCACATATTTCATTCAAATGTTTATGTCCTGGTATTATATCGTTCGCAGAGTTAGCTATACCTATTATAGGTTTATCGATCTCTTCTTTTGTCAACCCTAAGGCATAAAGCAAAGAACGATGTGGAGCTTTTGATACTCCTTTTTTAATTTCGTCGCTTCTTTGTTTATTATCGCTCATATAATCCTCCCTTTCCATAAAGTTTAAAAATGTTGAAAAAATCCCCGGTAGAATTCATTCCCGTTCTTTCCACTTTGGATAACATCCAAGAATTTTAAAGAAAGAACTCATTTTTTCTAATTTATCTAATGCTGTTATTACATCTTTATCTTCTATATAACCTTCAAAATCTATATAAAAAGAATATTCACCTAATTGCTTTTTGGTTGGCCTCGACTCGATCCTTGTTAGATTGATATTCTTTTCTTTGAAAGTTTTTAACATGTTGTAAAGGACCCCAGGTTTATTGTGTTTTGGAGAGCATATTATCGAGGTTTTGTAATTTTGTTCTGGATCTTCAAACTTTGTAAAGCTATCGGAATTTGCAATCACAAAAAAACGGGTTGAGTTACTTTTTGAGTCTTGAATATCTTTAGCTAAAACTTTTAAATTATAGATATTAACAATATTTTCTGAACCTATAGCGGCACTTTTTGGCACATTTTTTATCATTTCGCAGGCATTTGCGGTACTTGCGGTAAATATAACTTCAGGATTATTCAATCTATTTTTTATAAACTTACCACATTGTCCAATAGCTTGTTGATGAGAAAAAAGCTTTTTAATCTCTGCCAACTCTAAACTTTCATAAGATAGAAGATAATGCTTAATTGGAACAACACACTCTCCCACTACCTGAATATCAGATTTCTCGAATAAAAGATCCATTGTAATATTAACTGAGCCTTCCACGGAATTTTCAATAGGTACAACTCCAAAATCTACTTCTTTACTTTGAACCATTTCAAAAACATCTGAAATAGATTGTAATGGAATCAAAGAAACATTTTCACTAAAATATTTCATCGCGGCAATTTCACTAAAAGTCCCTTTTGGTCCTAAATAACCACATTTTAAAGTCTGATCCTTTTTCAAGACATCTAACTCCTTGAACTCAAAAATATTACGAAAATATTTTCATAATTGTCAAAAAATGAAAAAAATTTCATTTATCCTAATTATTGGTAACTATTTAAGATTAGCGTAAATTATTAGCGATTATACTCTAAAATCTCCTTTTTTGCAAGATTTGAAAAAAATTTCATTGAAGGGCCTTCTAATTCTTTCTTTTATGGGTTTTAGAAATATAGGATTAAAACCGTCCAATTTAATTTAACTAAAAATTTACTCAAAACAAATAAAAATTTTACTTTTCGCTTTCTAAAAAAATTGTACAGGAGGAAATGAAAGGTGGCAAAAATGGTACAATTTAATATAGTGGTTCTACCAGTTGATAAATTAAATTTTTCAATTACATCTTAAATCGCAGATAGTGGCAATAATCCTTTTAAAACACTATATCTTCTTTATGGTGGATTTGGTAATTATACTAGCTGGGTGTCAGAAACAAGCATTCAAAGATTAGCTGAGGGAAGGAACCTGGCTGTTGTGATGCCTTCTGGGAATAATTCTTTTTATCTGGATCAACCAGAATCTGGAAATTTTGGGATACTTATATTGAAAAAGTTCTTGACTGGCTTCCATTGAAAAATTGATCGCCAGCCGTTGAATGTAATTTAATTCAAGGAGAGGAAACTAAAATTACCTTTTAAAAATCATAAAATCGTATTCAATATAACACCATACGAAATAAAACCCTTTAAAGTGTGATTAAAATGAAAAAAATAATTTTTGTAATGGGAATTACTTAGAAGGTGTAAAAAATGAAAGTGTTGGGGATAGATTTTGGGACAACTTCTTACAGTGCATGCTTATACGACAGTAAAAGTAAAGAAATTGCCTTCGCAAATAAACAAAATACAAGTTTAATTTTCGATGGTTTAAAAAGTGAATTTGACATAAAAAAATTAGAAAGTGATTTTGATTCTTTTATAAAATATCTAACTAAAGTTTTTGATTTAAAAGGAACCAAAGCTATTTCGGTCACCGGAAATATGCATAGTTTTTTTCTTGTGAAAGATAACACCCCAATAACAAATATAATTACTTGGCAAGATCAAAGAGCTTTAGAGAAAAATGAAAATGGAATTACATATGTAGATTATATTAATAAAAATTATAAATCGCTATTTTCAAAATTTCAATACTTTCTAAGCCCAGGGTATGCTGTCACAACTTTACTCCCTTTACAAAAATTTCTACGTACTTCGGGGTTTTCTCTCCATTTTGCTCCAGATTTCATTGTAAAAAAGCTCACTGGAGATACTACATACGATTCAATACCTATAGATCCTACTATAGCGCATAGCAGTGGATTTTACGCATTAGAAAACAAAGATTGGAATTGGAAACTAATCAATGCATTGGGATACAGCGAAATTCACCTTCCCAAAATTGCTGAACCTGGAACTTTTGTTGGGAATGTTGGAAAGTACATCCCTCAATTAACTGGTACCCCGATTTTTTTAGGGATGGGTGACAATCAAGCGTCAGTTTTAGGCGCAATTTTTGAAAAGAAACTTGAAACTTCTTACAATAAAATAAATTCGATGGTTATAAGCATAGGAACAAGTGGGCAAATATCTGCTGTAGTTAAGGAAATAAAAAGGATTTCAAAATACATAGATTATCGACCTTTTTTAAATAATTATTATTTATTAGTTGGAGCTAGTTTATCCGCTGGTAAGACTATTGACACTATTAAAGATTTTATAAAAAGCTTTATAAGCTTGGCTTGTAAAAAAAACGTTGAAGACGATTATGTTTACGAATTCATCAAGAATTCAATGTTACCTGTTTCACCTTTAAAATTTCGCACTACATTAAACGGTACACGTTATAATCCTCAATTGAGAGGAGCCATTGATAACATAAGTTTAAACAACTTTACAATTCAGAATCTAGTTACAGCAGCTGCATATGGAATAGTGGAAGAACTCTACAAATATTATAGAGAAATGAATATTGATTATGAAGATATCTTAGGGGTGGGGAATGGTCTACAGAAAAATAAATATTTTATAAGCATCATAAAAAAAGTCTTTAATAAAAATTTTTACCTAAGTAAATTGGAAGAAACTACAAGTTTTGGCGCTGCTGTGTGCGCAATGGAAGGAAAAACGAAAGGGGAGGTCGACATTCAAGGATGAATAAAGAGAAAATTCAAGAACAACTAAAGAAACCGTTGATAATTAAAGAAACAAGGTACACTTACTAATCAAAACGTTGTTCTTTCCACTGATTGTTGAACCCTATCAATTATTCTCAAGAAAAAGAATTTCTTGTCTCAACATCTCAAATCTATTTCTTCCATACATTATCCTCTTAATAACTTTCAATTTATTCACAGAACCATCTGCTAATCTTTCGATGTATAAAATTTCTAACCGCTTGCATATCCCGTTTTAAACTGTTCACAAATTGATCTATCTTTTGAAATAAGTGGTTCTGCTTCTTTGAACAGTAT
>NZ_JALY01000233.1:0-10272 GCF_002924615.1 Petrotoga halophila DSM 16923
CCTTCGCCACGCTCCCCACCCTACATTTTGTTCCTCGAAGCACTTTTAACTTATTTTCCAAACATATTCATGGCGTTGCAAAGTGATATTATCTAATGATTTGCTTTCAACGGTCAAGTTGTTATAAATAACAATACTTTTATTTGCTTTTTTTCTTGTAACTTTAAATACCCCGTCGATATTTTCGTAGATTGGTTTTTCTGAAAATAGATCTTCATTTTCCTTCTTCAAATCAAGCATCTTTTTTATTCCATGAAAAATCTTATAACTATCGCTGTTAGCGTTGTTTAGAGCCTCTTTTCTTTTCTCTTCGTCGAAAGGTCCCCTGTTGAAAAATCTTGAATCTTTGTAGCCTATTTTTTCGGTCATTTTTTTATAGAATTCCTCGTCGTTCTCCATCCCTATTTCATCACCATAATAATTTATTGGTGTTCCGTCCAAAGAAAACAAAATTGAATAAGCTAAAAGCACTTTTTTATAATCCTTACCCATTTGGTTGTACAATCTTCCCGCGATCCCTTCTCCTTCTCTAAAGTTCCATCTTTCATCGAGCAAGTAGTATTTCAACATCTTCGCTCTTTCTTCTGGGTCAACGAATTCTAAGGTTAATTCGTCGTGACACCTTAGAAAAACGAACCATCGGCAATCTTCTGGAATAGGCGGGGTAACTCTTTCTGAAAGAGTATCTATTACATAGTTGGGGTTACCTTCAGCAATAGCCAGAAAAATTTTTGGCATAACGGGGAAATGGTATGCAACCTGGCATTCGTCAGAATTACCAAAATAAGCAACAACGTCTTTAGGAGGTTGATTAGCTTCTGCAATCAATGCGGTTCCTTCTTTTAGATAATCCAAAGCCGCCCTGAATATTTTTAAAATCCAGTGAGTTTGAATTAAATTTTCACAGTTAGTACCTTCTTCTTTCCATAAAAAAGGTGCTGCATCCATTCGAAAACCATCTACACCGTGTTCTTTCCAGAAGGTAAAAACTTTTATCATCTCTATCAACACATCAGGATTTTTGTAATTTAAGTCCGGTTGTATTTCGTAAAATCTATGAAAGTAATAGTCATTCCTTTCAGGGTTGTAGGTCCAGTTGCTGTTTACCATTCCTTTAAAAAGCAGTCGGGCTTGGGAGTATTTTTTATCGGTGTCGCTCCATATGTAATAATCCCTATACTTAGAATCTTTTGATTTTTTTGCCTCTTGAAACCATGGATGTTCATCAGAAGTATGGTTTATTGCAACATCAAAAAGGATCTTTATACCTTTTTCGTGGGCAAGGTTGATGAATTCAAAAAAACTTTCGTTACCACCTAATTCATCTCGAACTTTGTAAAAATCTGAAATATCGAATCCTTGGTCTTTCATTGGAGACTGTAAAATGGGAAGAAGCCATAAGATAGTTACACCTAAATTACTCAAATAATCTAATTTTTCTTTCATTTTGTCAAAATCACCGGCGAAAAGATCAACATAAGTTGAATAGACCAAACCTTTCTTGTACCAAAATTTATCTTTTGGCGTATATGTGAAAGAATCTTTTTTTGATTTTAAAAAGTCTAAGAGAATTTCCAATTTATAGTTATCAGAATACAGTTTGTTCCAAAGTTCGGTTATTACTTCTATTTTATCGTCTATTATTTTCACCCCCAAGATAATTAGCTATTATTTTGGTATTTGTATATTGCTATAATCGCCTATCACCAATTTTAGTGAATATGGTTTTCGTTCTGTAGAAAAAATCTTTGAATTTTCTCCAATAATAGATGATTCTATCCTTATATACACATTTGAAATATTTGCATAACTTAAAATTATACTGTTTTCAATCTCTGAAGAGTTTATGTGTGCACTATCACCGATACTTGTGTATGGCCCTATGTACGCATTACTTATTGTAACGTTTTCTCCAATTATTACAGGTCCTCTGATGATAGAATTCATTATCTTTGTATTTTTCCCGATGTGTACCATTCCTTGGACTGAAGAATCTGATCTTATTTCTCCTTCTATTTTTTGTTCTTTTAAGGTGCTAAGAATTGTTCTATTCGCTTCGATTAAATCTTCAGGTTTTCCGGTATCTTTCCACCATCCCTCTACTATGTGAGCTCCAACGTTGTTTGAATTATCTATTAACCATTGAATGGCATCGGTTATTTCAAGTTCCCCTCTCCATGAAGGTTGAATGTTTTCAATTGCCTCAAAAACCTTTGGGGTGAATATGTAAACCCCAATTATTGCGAGATTTGATGGAGCATCTTTTGGTTTTTCGACAACTTTTGTTACTTTCGAATCTTCCATCACTGCTATTCCAAATTGTGAAGGGTTATCGACGGAAGTCAAGAGAATAAAAGATTCATAATTTCCTTGCTTAAACTGGTCTATAAAATTTTTAAGATCAAAATTTACAAGGTTATCCCCTAGATACATTATAAAGTCATCATTATCAAGGAATTCTTTTGAGACTTTTACCGCATGTGCCAAACCTTTTGGATGCTCTTGTATTATATATGATAATTTTATACCTAATTGACTTCCATCTCCTAAGACATTTTTAAAATCTTCTATATTTTCTGAATTTACTACCAAACCGATCTCTGTAACCCCTGCGTCTCTTATTTTTTCCAAGCTATACATGATGGTTGGTTTGTTAGCTATTGGTATCAATGGTTTTGCGTTCGTGAAGGTTAGTGGTCGAAGTCTTGTTCCCTTTCCTGCACAGAGTATTAATGCTTTCATAGCTTTTTGCCTCCTTGTTTGATTGTTGTAGTTATTAGCGCCCCTTCGCTGATATTTGATATATTTGAATCTGGTATGTAATCTTTTATTATTTCAATAGCACGGTTGTAATCGTTGTTTTTTATCATAATATTTATTCGCTCTATCAATTCATTTAGTTTCTCTTTATTTATTTCATTGTTGTTAGATTTTGAAATAAATATTCGTCTGTTTCTAGTTTTTTCGTAATCTTCATCTTCCAAGAATATTTCTTCGTATAATTTCTCACCAGGCCTGATGCCTGTATAAACTATTTTTATATCTTGGTCAGGGATGTACCCGGAAAGTCTGATCAAATCCCTGGCTAATCGATCAATATTGACAGGCTCCCCCATTTCTAAAACAAATATTTCAGCCTTTTGAGCAAACTGTCCACATTGTAATACTAAAGAGACAGCCTCAGGAATGGTCATGAAATACCTTTTCATATTGGGATGTGTGACCGTAACGGGACCACCCTTTTTAATCTGTTCTTTGAAAATTGGAATTACACTCCCTCTACTTCCTAAAACGTTCCCGAACCTTACTATTCCATACTTTGTTTGATAAAAGTTGGACAATGTCTTTACTATAATTTCCCCCAGTCTCTTTGAAGCACCCATTATGGATGTTGGTTTGATGGCTTTGTCGGTGGAGATAAATACAAATCTTTCTACATTATATTCTCCTGAAAGTTTTGCAACAGTGTAAGTCCCAATTGTGTTGACTCTGAAGGCCTCAGTTGGGTTTTTTTGCATGAGGGGAACATGTTTATGGGCAGCGGCATGAAAAACAACATCAAATTTATATTTTGAAAATAAATACCTCATTCTATTTTCATCGGACACATCCGCGATAATTTCTTCTATAAACGCATCTGAGAACTTGTCTCTCAATTCATTTGATATTTCAAAAATACTGTTTTCCCCTTTTCCAAGTAAGAAAAGAGCTTTAGGCCCCATTGGTAAAACCTGTCTACATATTTCAGAGCCTATACTTCCTCCTGCACCTGTAACCAGTATTTTTTTGCCTTTTATGTAATCTTTGATCTCTTTTAAATCGACACTAACTTCCTTTCTACCTAACAAATCAGAAATATCAACCTCTCGTAGAAAGCCAAGTGATAACTTGTTATCTAAAATTTCCAAGATTCCCGGTAAAGTTTTTAACCTAACCTTTGTTGTATCAACATAATCTATGATTTTTTTTATCTGATCAGATGAAGCACTGGGAATAGCTATTAAAACCTCTTCAACGTTGTATTTTTCAACAAAATCCATAACTTGATTTATCTTCCCCAGTACGGGATAGCCTCGAATATTTCTTCCTATCTTTTCTGGGTCATCGTCCAAAAATCCTACAACTGATCCCTCTTCTGGATGCCTCTCGTACTCTCCCAACAATTCAGTTCCTGCATCGCCTGCTCCTATTATAAGAACATTTTTAATTCCGTCTACTTGTTTTTTATAATTTCGAGAATACCTTGAAAACCAATATATCCTACTAGCTGAAACAAAGACCACTCCAACCACCGATGCGGTTGCTGCCACACTGAAAGGAAGAGTGAAAATGTCGCTTATATATCTTCTTACAAACTCAAAAACAAAAAAGTTGATAAGGAAACCTATGAAACCACTGTTAAATACAGGTCTTAATTCGTTAAGAGTGGCAAATCTCCAAATGTATCTATATATTCCAGAGTAATAAAAAACAATTACCATAATCAAAGGAAAGAAAAAGATGGGGGAGATATACTCTCTCATCTCTGCAAAGTCAAACTGAAACCTTATGAACATTGCTACAATGTAAGCGAGGAAAAACAAAATATAGTCTATTATCATCAATCTAAAAGATCTTTTAGACAAATGTTTCATCTTTCATCTCCGTTAAGCTTTTTGTTATTATTTGATATACGTAATTCTGTTGTTCAAGACTGATATTGGAGAAAAATGGGATCGCAAAAGTTAAAGATGAGATTAGCTCTGTAACAGGGTAATCTCCTTCTTCATAACCGAACATTTTTCTATAAAAAGGTTGTAGGTGAACAGGGTAAAAGTAATTTTTGGATTCAACGCCCTTTTCACTCAATTTTTTTAAGAAGGTTTGTAAGATATTTCTAATCTTATTTATTAATTCTTTCCATTCTTTTCGATTTTGTTGTCCTTCAATTTTTATTGGTAGATCAAAATTTCTAACCCATGTAGGTATATTAATTAACTCTGATACCCAATCTAAGTTCAATCTCAAAACGAAGACAAACCAACTTTGAGAAGTAACTTCTTGAGGAATGAAAGGTAGAACTACTCTTTCTTCATTTTTGAACAAACCAAAATAATTCATAGCCTTCTCTTTTCTTTTTGAACTTATTTCTTCTATCCGTTTCATTTGAGCAAAACCAAGTGCCGCAGACAATTCATCCATGCGATAATTGTATCCGAGCCTTTCACTTATCAGCCATTCACCACTTTTACCTCTACCTTGGTTACACATGGACTTACATAACTCAAATATTTCTTCATCATCAGTAACGATAACCCCGCCTTCACCGGTGGTTATCTGCTTATTTGGGTAAAAGGCGTATGTACCAGCCTTTCCAAAAGTTCCTAATTTACGCCCTTTATATTCTCCACCTAGGGCTTCGCAAGAATCTTCAATTATTTTAATTTCATCTGGAAGAATCTCAAGTATCTCATCCCATTTCAAGGGAACTCCAAAAATATCCACACCCATAAAGGTCGTAACGTCGTCTTTGTAATCTTTGTCTATGAACTCCTTTAAATTTTTAACGGATAAGTTGTAAGTATGAGGATCTATATCAACGAAGACCGGTACTCCTTTCTCAAACAAAGCCACGTTAGCTGAAGAAATAAAAGTGAAAGGTGTTACGATCATTTTTTGATTTTGTTGAAAATCTAAGGCCCTTAAAATCAAATGTAAGGCTGATGTCCCGCTGTTTACAGCTAGAGCATATTTCGTACCAGTGTATTCTTTTATTATTTCTTGAAACTTTTCTAAATAAGGGCCCAAAGCAAGTCTTTCAGAATTCAAAACATCCATAATGGTTCGTTTTTCTAAGTCAGTAATATCTGCACCGGATAGTGGGACAAACATAGTTGATATCGCCTCCAAACGTTAAGGGGGTTCCCCATTAAGATCCTATAAAAATATTCTATAATTCTTTATATAGCGTTCCTTCGCCCCGCTGCCCACCCCACAAAGATTATAAAAATTGTTGGAGCTTTTTGTATTCTTCTTCTTTTATATAACCATCTTCTAGTAACTTTTCTAATATCTCTTCGGCTTTCTTTTTGTCTGGTATAGACGTAACATGAGAAAAAATAGTACTATATCTTTCGTCTTCCCCTACATTTTTAATTTGATTGATTATTTTTTCATAAGGGTCCTCTTGTGCGGGTTTCTCGGCTGCGCCATTTGTTGAAGTTTCGTTTTGTGTTTCTTTCTCATCTTTTTTGATCAGTTCAAGATACCTTCCCGTAGCGGTTCCATCCTCAAAATAATGTATCGTTGTTTCTCTTATTAAGAAAAACAAAAGAAACCACTGGTATACATCAAGGGTAATAATTCTCAATAACATGACGACGTTTCCGTCTCTCAATTTGATGAAACGATTTTTAACTATTTTGTTGCTAATTTCAGATTCTTGAAGTTGCCATTGGTCTTTGTCAATCCTATTTATCATACTGGCATAAGAGATCCAGCTTAATATAAAACTTCCTAAAAGCAAATAAATTTGCCAACTAGGTAGGGTGAACGTTTGTATTTCTTCCAATGTTAAAGTTGCTACTTGTTGTATCAAGTATAGATAGAAAACATTCAGTACCAAAAAAGAAACCATGTACAAAATAAACCAAATTATGGGGCTCTTCTCTTTTATATCTGGAAAGGTTAAATTATTTGTTTCATAGACCTTCTTCATTCGTTCAATATGAAGATTTCTATTTCTAATCAAAACGTGATAAATAAAAAATAATAACGCCAATCCAACGAATTGCAGGACGGGTATGTATGACAATACAAAGGTTATAAAAATAATAAAAGGTCTCAGCAAAATCATTCTATTTCCTCCAGTTAAAAAAGTCTTTATTCTTCTCTAAGCTTTTCCACAATGATTTCAGACACCCAATTTCTTTCAATCTGGGTCTGTTCTCCGCTTTTCATATTCTTTATTGTGACAATATCTCTAGAAATTTCTTCCTCTCCTATTACAACCACATATTTAGCGTTTAATCGGTTGGCATGTTTAAATTGCCCTGATAAATTTCTTTTCGATATATTTAGATAAGTATTTATGCCTTTCTTTCTTAGTTCTTTTGATAAAGTAACAGCTGCCATTTCACCCTTTTCACCTTGAAAAGCCACGTAAACATCTATTTTACTTTCACTTTCAACCTCGACATTCTCTCTTTTTAATGCTTCTATTACTCTTTCAATCCCTATAGCGAAACCGACCCCAGGAGTTTTAGGACCCCCTAACTGTTCGACGAGATCGTCGTATCTACCACCACCTGCTATGACAGCTTGTTCACCCATATCAGAATGTTCTACCTCAAAGGCCGTTTTTGTGTAATAATCTAAACCTCTAACGATCTTTGGATCAACTTGATAAGGTACATTGTAAGCCTTCAAATATTTTTGGAGATTGTTGAAATGTTCGCGACTTTCTTCGTCTAAATAATCTAAGATGGAAGGAGCGTTTTTTGCCGCTTCGACGTCTATTTTACAATCCAACAACCTCATAATATTCGTGTTGAACCGTCTTTGACAATCTTCACATAGGTTGGGTAACAATGGTTGATAATACGTTTTCAATACTTCTTTGTATTTTTCCCTACTTTCAAAGGTGCCTATGTTGTTGATTTTCACTTTAAAATTGCTCAATTTTAGCTTATTGAAGAAATCGTAGACAAATGTGATTAATTCTGCATCAGCTAAAGGATGGTCTGTTCCAAAAATCTCCGCCCCTATTTGATAAAACTCCCTATAACGCCCGGCTTGAGGTTTTTCATATCTGAACATAGGACCTATGTAAAATAGTTTTTGAGGAGATCCAAACGTTATTAAAGAGTTTTCTATATAAGCTCTTGCTACCGAAGCGGTTCCTTCGGGTCTTAAAGTTAGTGACCTTCCTTTTTTATCATCAAAAGTGTACATTTCTTTTTGAACAATATCTGTTTCTTGGCCTATTCCTCTGCTAAAAAGTTCGGTTTTTTCAATTAATGGGGTTCGTATCTCTTTGTACCCGTATATTTTAAACAGTTTCTTTGCGGTATTTTCAATGTATTCCCAGTACTTAACTTCTTCGCCAAAAATGTCCTTAGTACCTTTTATTCTTGTATAAGTACTCAAATGCTAATCCTCCTTAGATCTTTATTATAGTACTTGTTTGTAGACACTTTAAAACTTATTTTAGCGCCACTTCACCGCGCTCCCAGACGTTAAGGGGTTAACCCCTTAAGAACCCCATAATCAAGTTCAAAGTCAAAATTATTTTAAAAACATCGTTTGCACACCGCAGCAAACGTTCCCAGCTTTCTCAATTATTTTACCACAAAGTATGTAACTTTAAAAAGAAAAGGTCAGAGTTTAGATTTTTTTGACATAAAAAATAATTGAGAGGGAGAAAATCTCCCTCTCGGTTGTTATCCTATATATACATAACCTATAATTAATTATCTTCTTCGTGTATTCTTTTTCTTATCTAGGTGCTTTTTATACTCGGATATCTTCTTTTCGCTGTCTTTTAGATACTGGTTCAATCTTTTTTCAAAATTGTGTGATTTTCCCGTATCCTCTTTTTGCTCGTCATAATCCTTTAAAGACAGCTCATACTTTCCATCTTTTGTTCTTCCTATGACTTTTCCTTGAACTTCATCACCAATTTTTAAAAAATTGGATATCTCTCTTACATACTTTTTTGAAATCTTTGAAATGTGTACAAATCCTTCTTCACCATTTTCAAGTTCCAAAAAAGCACCAAACTTTTTGATATCGACTACTTTACCTTTCACAGAATCCCCTGTTGCTAAACTTTCATTTACCAAAATAATTACCTTGCCCTTTTTTCTTAATCACGAGAACCTTGCTAAGTCGTGATATCACCCTTCATAAAAGGATGGCCTGGGTCCAGGCGTTGGTTTTCACCTCCGAGATTTTTTGTTATGTTTCCAGCTGGATATTAGTAAAAATTTACCAATAGCAAGGACCAACTGGATAACGCTTTTCATCTCTTGATACTTTTATTCCTTAACTCTAATAAATCCCCCCCAACAAGAAAATTAGAGATTTTTAGTTTTCAAGAAAATCTTTGTATTTGTTCTTAAACTTCTGAACTCTACCTTCTGTATCCAATATTTGTGAACCTAATTCTCCTTTGTAGAAAGGATGACATTCAGAGCAGACATCTAATCTGAAATTGTCAACTGTTGAATACATAGTATGTTCAGCGCCACAGGCGCATTTTACGGTTATAAGCTTCATTTCTGGATGAATACCTTGTTTCACGTCTAACACTCCTTAATCTATATTTCTTGTCAACTTATTATATCATAAACTGATAATTATGTCAAATTAAAAGAAGAATGCACATTAAAAAGTATAAAATAAACCTAATCCTCCGCTTAAATCAAAGTTTGTTTCAGGGGTAACTTTAAAACCTGGTGCAATTTCTAAAAATGTGATCAATGGAGTTTCAGGAATAGCAAAATTCAAACCCAATGGGAAGCGTATTCCTAAATTTAAATCGTCTTTTACACCAAGATGAATACCTGCACCATAGCTAAAATCAATATCACCAAAAAGATTTGGAGAAACACCGTTAAAATCTGCCTGTATAGTGAAACTGTCGTGGGTAAAAGACCAGGCAGCCGTGATACCGGCGAAACTCGTTGAACTAGTATAACTCCTTATATACAAACCCGTTGGTTCACCAACTTTTACACCTAACCCTAAAGGAGCCGAAAAAACAACCGCAGTTAAAACTATTAAAGCGAATAAAGAAACCACTATCTTTTTCATACCGATCCCTCCTAATGTTTGATTTTTTTGAAAATGAAAAACGTAACATTAATATAATATCATAACTTTATTAAATTTGTATTAATTTCTTTTTATGTGATAATATTAGTTTGAAAGGAGCTAAAAGTATGATTGAAATTAGATACAATCCCATTGGCATAGTTCATTCCCATTGTTTTATCAGTTGTTAAGTTAATAAAAGTAGAAAAGAATATACTGGAGATTCAAAATGTAGAAATAATTGATGGTACCCCTGTTTTGGATATAAAACCCTACGTACCGGAATTCACCACTAATGAGGGAGTTAAAATAGGATGGCTTGAGAAAAATGTTCACAAACTGCAACAATCGAAAGATAACGGTAGATTCAGTTAAGAGAAACTTTTGAGCCAAAAAAGAGCCAATTGTGATGGGCAGGGAGCGGGGCGAAGAGGCGCTAACAAAGATACTTTTCCTCACGGGTGGGGAGCGGGGTGA
>NZ_JALY01000200.1:0-4656 GCF_002924615.1 Petrotoga halophila DSM 16923
AACGATCTTATCTATATCGTCTTCGTTTAATTCTCCACAAGTGTGAGTTCTTTTTTGAAACAAAAATAACACCTCCAATATTTTTTCATCTTATTTTACCATTTTTTGTGGTAAAATAAAATCGATAACAGCAAAAAACTTAAAATTCTAAAATTCAGGAGGTGTGTGTAGTGAAAAAGGTAGGTATTGTGTTTCTGTTTTTATTTTTGGCTTTGGGATTATTTTCGCAGTCTTTTAAAGATGTTCCCATTAATCATTGGGCCTATGACGCAGTTGAAAGACTTTCTAGTATAGGCATAATTGAAGGATACCCCGATGGTACATTTAAAGGATTAGAAAACATGAACAGGTATCAACTGACTGTCGCTTTGTCCAGAACGATTGATTACGTAGAACAAAGTATGGTTGAACCTTTAGCCCAAAATTTAGCAAATCTGGAAAAGACTGTAAGTAGTTTATCTGTACCACAAGGGGTTTCATCATCAGAATTACAACAACTTCAAACAAAATTAAACTCTGTTACAAGTGATCTTTCTAGTCTTCAGAGCTCCGTTTGGAGGTTGGATAGTTCGGTGAAGGAACTACAGAATTCTTATGAGTTGCTTGGTTATGCTACCACAAAGATAGATGAATTAGAAAGAACGGTTAACGCCATATCCGTGTCTGCTGTAAGCGAAGCTGACATTAGAAGCTTAGATAGCAGAGTAACCAATTTGGAAAACACTGTTGAAAGTCTGGATAATAATTATCAAAATCTTTCTCAAACGGTTGCTAATTACAATCAGGAAATAAAGTCGTTAAAAAATTCAGTCGGTACTTTACAAAATTCTTTTTCTAGTGTCAACCAAGATTTGGAGAGATTAAACGCTTTAACGGCTAACTTGAATTCGAAGATAGATTCTAAAGTTGATAAAACTGATTTTACCTCGTTAAAAAACGATACTGACGAATTGAGTGTTCAATTAAGTAACAATTCCGAATCTATTACTGAATTGTCACAAAATTTGCAAACCGTTCAAAGTAGTGTCGACCAGCTATCTCAAGAGGTTACTGAGGTAAAACAAACAACTGAAGGTGCTGGAGGAGTGAACTTCTTAGATATAATTATCTCGGTGGTAATTTCTGCAGGTTTATCTTTTGCTATAGTGAACTTTATGTAACAATGACCTTGATATAAAAAAACCGCTGGTTTTTTCGTGACCAGCGGTTTTTTCATTTAATGTTCCTTTTTAAGACTATAATTTCTAATTTATCAGACGCATCTTCAGCCTTATCAGCTATATCTCCTATTTGTAAAAAAAGATCTTTTAACTGCAATTTTTCGCATAACTCAAGGTTATTTATTTCAAACAATCTTCTTAGCATATCTTTCTCTAAGATATCTTCTTCATGTTCATGTAATTCAACTTTTTGAATATATTCACCACTTTTTTCTATATTTTCGAATACGTTTTCTATAGATTTTTTCAAGAACTTATAAGTTTTTTTTACCAATCGACTTTGTTCTAAGAAATCTGCTTTAAAGTCCTCAGGTATTTTAGGTTTTTGAAAAGCTAAGATTTCTGAAACGGTTTGGATTTTATTCATAACCTTATCAACAGCTTCTATTAATTCTAAAAGCTCACCTCTGAAATTTGGTAAAAAAGCTCCTTGATACATTTCACTTTCGGTTTTTCTTCTTAATGTATCAGCTTCGCTTTCTATATTAGATATTTGTTTTGATAATTCTACAGATTTTTCAATATCGTCGGTTACATATAATTCTACTGATTCTGTGAGTAAGTTTACTCCTTCTTCAACTTTTTCTAAATGTTTAGAAAAAAGTTTTATTACTTTCTCTTCCTTTTTTCCAAAAAAAAGTTTCATGGTGTACCCCCTCACATAACTTAAAAGAGCAGCTTTAGAATTTTAAAAACCTTTTTTTGTATCCCTTCGCTATATAGCCCATCCTAGAGTTTACGCATTTATTTCTTCTTTTAATACTCTTGCGCATCTTGGACAAACACCCGGAAATTCAGGATCTTTGCCCGTATTAGGATCTACTTTCCAACATCTTTCACATTTTTCCCCTTCTGCTTTGGTAACTTTAATTGTACCGTACCTACCCTCAAATCCTTCATCGACATTACCAAATTCAAATTGAGATACTATAAATAGATCGGCAATCCAGTTGTTATCGTATTGAGATAGAATTTGCTTTAAGGTATCGTCTTTTAGGTTAACGATAACCTTGGCATCTAGAGAATTTCCCAAAGATTTTTCTTTTCTTTTTTCTTCAAGTGCCTTTAAAACATCCTCTCTCAAAGCAAAAATTTTATTCCACTTTTCTTCTAACTGTTGACTAAGATAATTTTCTTTGTACTCGGGCCATAGTTCAGCGAATATGGTTTCATATTTGTTTGAATAATTGAGATGATCGTAAACTTCTTCTGCTGTAAAAGGTAATATTGGTGAAATCATCTTATTTAAAGCTACGGCAGTTTCATATAAAACGGTTTGAGCTGATCTTCTGAGTTTAGATTTTTTCCCTTCTACATATATCCTATCTTTTATTATATCCAGGTAAGTAGAACTCATATCTATAGTGCAAAAGTTGTTTATCAGATAATGTACCTTGTAAAACTCGTAATTGTCATAGGCTTTGGTGACATTTTTTATCAAATTATGTAACTTCATCATCGCCCATTGGTCTATTTCTAACATTTCTTCATAAGCGACAGAATCTTCATCAGGGTTAAAATCATTTATATTACCCAGCAAAAATCTTATAGTATTTCTAAGTTTACGGTAGGTTTCAACCTGTTGTTCTAAGATATTGTAAGATATTTTTATATCCATTCTGTAATCCGCTGATGCAACCCATAATCTTAATATATCCGCTCCATATTTGTTGATAATGTCTTTTGGATTGACTACGTTCCCCAAGGATTTAGACATTTTCTTTCCTTCTTCGTCTTTTATAAAGCCATGAGTCAAAACAGATTCATAAGGGGCTATTCCATGTTTTGCAACAGATAAGAATATAGAACTTTGGAACCAGCCTCGATGTTGATCGCTTCCTTCCAAATATAAGTCTACAGGGAATTTTTTTAATTCTTCGCGTGAATTTGCAACCGCTTCAAAAGAGGATCCAGAATCGATCCAAACGTCTAAAATATCTTCTTCCTTTTGGAAGGCCGAACCACCACATTTAGGACACGTGTAACCATCCGGTAAAAGTTCTTTCGTTTCTTTTTCGAACCACGCATTACTCCCTTCTTTTTTTATAATTTCGATAACGTGGTCTAAAATTTTGGTATCTAAAATTGCTTCACCACAATCCTCACATTTAATAGCTGGTATTGGGATGCCCCATGCACGTTGTCTTGAAATTACCCAGTCAGGTCTCTCTCTCACCATAGAGGATATTCTATTTTCTCCCCACTTGGGTATCCAATTTACTTTTTTTATCTCTTCTAATACCTTTTCACGGTAGTTATTTTTTTCAAGGTCTATAAACCATTGAGGAGTGGCTCTAAAGATAACAGGGTTTTTACAACGCCAACAATGTGGATAGGAATGAGTTATCTTTCCTGATTGAACGAGAAATCCGTTTTCTTTTAGATCTTTGATAATTTCTTTGTTCGCTTCCCAAATTTTCATCCCTTTATATTTTCCAGCTTCATCCGTGAAATATCCTTGGCTATCTACAGGAGATATTACCTGAAGATTGTACTTTGTACCTGTTATATAATCTTCCATACCGTGCCCTGGTGCAGTGTGAACACATCCAGTACCTTCTTCTAAAGTTACGTAATCTGCAAGTACCAAAAGGCTGTCTCTATCAATAAAAGGATGTCTAGCTTTTTTCCCGTCTAATGTTGATCCTTTAAACGTATCGATGATTTTATAATCATCTATACCGGCTTCTTTCATGGTTTTATCAACCAATTCTTTAGCCATTATCCAATATTCGTTTCCAACTTCCACTTTTGCGTAATCAAAATCAGGGTGCACAGCAATAGCTACGTTTGCTGGTAAAGTCCAAGGTGTTGTCGTCCAGATGATCACGTGTGTATTATTTTCTCCAACTAGAGGGAACTTTACATAAATTGAATCCGATGTATGATCGTGATATTCAACTTCTGCTTCTGCTAAAGCGGTTTGACATTCTGGACACCAATATATCGGTTTAGTGCCCCTATAGATGTTGCCAGCGTCAACTAAAGTACGAACGATCTCTAAAACCTTGGCTTCATATTCGGGATTTAAAGTTAAATAGGGTTTATCCCAAAAACCTATTACCCCTAACCTTTTAAAGCTTTCACGTTGAACGTCTACGAACTTCAAAGCATAATCTTCACATAGTTTTCGAATTTCTGACTTATTCAAAGTATTCGCCTTATCTCCAAGTTTAGTAGTTACATTATGTTCTATTGGAAGACCATGTGTGTCCCATCCAGGAACATAAGGTGCATCAAGACCTCTCAATGTTTTGTATTTCAAAACTATATCTTTTAAAACTTTATTAAGGGCGGTTCCCATATGAATGTCTCCATTGGCATACGGTGGACCATCATGTAAAACAAATTTTTTTCTCCCTATTCTTTTGTCTCTGAGATAGTAAGCAATATTTAAATCATCCCATTTTCGAAGGATCTGAGGCTCCTTTTCTTT
>NZ_JALY01000201.1:0-4659 GCF_002924615.1 Petrotoga halophila DSM 16923
AACGATCTTATCTATATCGTTTTCGTTTAATTCCCCACAAGTGTGAGTTCTTTTTTGGAACAAAAATAACACCTCCAATATTTTTTCATCTTATTTTACCACTTTTTGTGATAAAATAAAATCGATAGCAGCAAAAATGCTTAAAATTTTAAAATTCAGGAGGTGTGTGTAGTGAAAAAGGTAGGTATTGTGTTTCTATTTTTATTTTTGGCTTTAGGAGTATTTTCGCAATCTTTTAAAGATGTTCCCATCAATCACTGGGCCTATGACGCAGTTGAAAGACTTTCTAGTATTGGCATAATTGAGGGTTACCCCGATGGTACTTTTAAAGGATTAGAAAACATGAACAGGTATCAACTGACTGTCGCCTTGTCCAGAACGATTGATTACGTTGAACAAAGCATGGTTGAACCTTTAGCCCAAAATTTAGCAAATCTGGAAAAGACTGTAAGTAGTTTATCTGTACCACAAGGGGTTTCATCATCAGAATTACAACAACTTCAAACAAAATTAAACTCTGTTACAAGTGATCTTTCTAGTCTTCAGAGCTCCGTTTCGAGGTTGGATAGTTCGGTGAAGGAACTACAGAATTCTTATGAGTTGCTTGGTTATGCTACCACAAAGATAGATGAATTAGAAAGAACGGTTAACGCCATATCCGTGCCTGCTGTAAGTGAAACTGACATTAGGAACTTAGATAGCAGAGTTACCAGTTTGGAAAACACCGTTGAAAGTCTGAATAGTAATTATCAAAATCTTTCTCAAACGGTGGCTAATTACGATCAAGAAATACAGTCGTTAAAGAATTCAGTTGGTACTTTAGAAAACTCTTTTTCTAGTGTCAACCAAGATTTGGAGAGATTAAACGCTTTAACGGCTAACTTGAATTCGAAGATAGATTCTAAAGTTGATAAAACTGATTTTACCTCGTTAAAAAACGATACTGACGAATTGAGTGTTCAATTAAGTAACAATTCCGAATCTATTTCTGAATTATCACAAAACTTACAAACCGTTCAAAGCAGTGTCAACCAGCTATCTCAAGAGGTCACAGATGTAAAACAAATAGCTGAAGGTGCTGGTGGAGGAGTGAACTTCTTAGATATTATTATCTCGGTGGTAATTTCCGCAGGTTTATCCTTTGCTATAATGAACTTTATGTAATAATAACGACCTTGGTATAAAATATCGCTGGTTTTTTCGACCAGCGATATTTTTATTTAATATTTCTTTTTAAGACTATAATTTCTAATTTATCAGAAGCATCTTCAGCCCTATCAGCGATATCTCCTATTTGTAAAAAAAGATCTTTTAACTGCAATTTTTCGGATAATTCAAGATTATCTATTTCAAACAATCTTCTTATTAAATCTTTCTCTAAGATATCTTCTTCATGTTCGTGTAATTCAACTTTTTGAATATATTCACCACTTTTTTCTATATTTTCGAATACGTTTTCTATAGACTTTTTCAAGAATTTATAGGTTTTCTTTACCAATCCACATTGTTCTAAAAAATTTTCTCTAAAATCCTTGGGGATTTTTGGCTTTTGAAAAACCAAGATTTCTGAAACGGTTTGTGTTTTATTCATAACCTTATCAACTGCTTCTATTAATTCTAAAAGCTCTCCTCTAAAATTTGGCAAAAAGGCTCCTTCATACATTTCACTTTCAGTTTTTCTTCTTAATGTGTCAGCTTCGCTTTCTATCTTAGATATTTGTTTTGACAATTCTTCAGATTTTTCCATATCATTCGTTACATACAATTCTACTAATTCTGTGAGAAAGTTTACTCCTTCTTCGACTTTTTCTAAATGTTTAGAAAAAAGTTTTATTACTTTTTCTTCCTTTTTTCCAAAAAAAAGCTTCATGATGTACCCCCTCACCTACCTTAGCATACTGCTTTTAGAATTTCTAAACATTGTTTTTGTGTTCCTTTGCCATGCAGCACATCCTAGAATTTATGCATTTATTTCTTCTTTTAGTACTCTTGCGCATCTCGGACAAACACCTGGAAAATCAGGGTCTTTTCCCGTATTAGGATCCACTTTCCAACATCTTTCACATTTTTTCCCTTCTGCTTTGGCGACTTTAATTGTAGCGTACCTTCCCTCAAATCCATCATCGACATTACCAAATTCAAATTGAGATACTATCAATAGATCAGCTATCGAGTTATTATCGTATTGAGATAAAATTTGCCTTAAGGTATCGTCTTTTAGGTTAACGATAACCTTGGCATCTAGAGAATTTCCCAAAGATTTTTCTTTTCTTTTCTCTTCAAGTGCCTTTAAAACATCTTCTCTCAAACCAAAAATTTTATCCCACTTTTCTTCTAATTCTTCATTGAGAAAATCTTCTTTGTATTCGGGCCATAGTTCAGCGAATATGGTTTCATGTTTGTTTGAATAATTGAGATGATCGTAAACTTCTTCAGCTGTAAAAGGTAATATGGGTGAAATCATCTTATTTAATGCCACAGCGGTTTCATATAAAACGGTTTGAGCCGATCTTCTGAGTTTAGATTTTTTCCCTTCTACGTATATTCTATCTTTTATTATATCCAAGTAAGTAGCACTCATATCTATAGTGCAAAAGTTGTTTATAAGGTAATGCACTTTGTAAAATTCGTAGTTGTCATACGCTTTAGTGACATTTTTTATCAAATTATGTAACTTCATCATGGCCCATTGGTCTATTTCTAACATCTCTTCATAATCCACATAATCTTCATCAGGATTGAAATCATTTATATTACCCAGCAAAAATCTTATAGTATTTCTAAGTTTACGGTAGGTTTCAACCTGTTGTTCTAAGATATTGTAAGATATTTTTATATCCATTCTGTAATCCGCCGATGCAACCCATAATCTTAATATATCCGCTCCATATTTGTTGATAATGTCTTTTGGATTGACTACGTTCCCCAAGGATTTAGACATTTTCTTTCCTTCATCGTCTTTTATAAAGCCATGAGTCAAAACAGATGAATAAGGGGCTATTCCATGTTTTGCTACAGCTAAGAATATAGAACTTTGGAACCAGCCTCGATGTTGATCGCTTCCTTCAAGATATAAGTCTACAGGGAATTTTTTTAATTCTTCACGAGAATTTGCAACCGCCTCAAAAGAAGATCCGGAATCGATCCAAACATCTAAGATATCTTCTTCCTTTTTGAAAGTGGAACCACCACATTTAGGGCACCTGTAATCATTCGGTAGAAGTTCTTTCGCTTCTTTTTCAAACCACGCATTACTCCCTTCTTTTTTTATAATTTCGATAACGTGGTCTAAAATTTTACTGTCTAAAATTGTCTCACCACAATCCTCACATTTAATAGCTGGTATGGGGATTCCCCATGCACGCTGTCTTGAAATTACCCAGTCAGGTCTCTCTCTCACCATAGATGAGATTCTATTTTCTCCCCACTTTGGAATCCAATTTACTTTTTTTATCTCTTCTAATACCTTTTCACGATAGTTGTTTTTTTCAAGGTCTATAAACCATTGAGGAGTGGCTCTAAAGATAACAGGATTTTTACAACGCCAACAATGTGGATAGGAATGAGTTAACTTTCCTGATTGAACGAGAAATCCGTTTTCTTTTAGATCTTTTATGATTTCTTTGTTTGCTTCCCAAATTTTCATCCCTTTATACTTTCCAGCTTCGTTGGTGAAATATCCCTGACTATCTACTGGAGATATTACTTGAAGATTGTACTTTGTACCTGTTATATAATCTTCCATCCCATGCCCTGGGGCAGTGTGAACACATCCGGTACCTTCTTCCAAAGTAACGTAATCTGCAAGTACTAAAAGGCTGTCTCTCTCCATAAAAGGGTGTCTAGCTTTTTCCCCATCTAATGTTGATCCTTTAAACGTATCGATTATTTTATAATCATCTATTCCGGCTTCTTTCATAGTTTTATCAACCAATTCTTTAGCCATTATCCAATATTCGTTTCTAACTTCCACTTTTGCGTAATCAAAATTAGGGTGCACAGCAATAGCTACGTTCGCTGGTAAGGTCCAAGGTGTTGTTGTCCATATGATCACGTATGTATTATTTTCTCCAACTAGAGGGAACTTTACATAAATTGAGTCCGATGTATGATCGTGGTATTCAACTTCCGCTTCTGCTAGAGCGGTTTGACATTCTGTACACCAATATATCGGTTTTGTGCCCCTATAGATGTTGCCAGCGTCAACTAAAGTACGAACGATCTCTAAAACCTTGGCTTCATATTCTGGATTCAAAGTTAAATAGGGTTTATCCCAAAAACCCACTACCCCCAACCTTTTAAAGCTTTCTCGTTGAACGTCTACGAACTTCATAGCGTAATCTTCACATAATTTTCGAATTTCCGACTTATTCAACGTGTTTACCTTATCTCCAAGTTTAGTAGTTACATTATGTTCTATAGGAAGACCATGTGTATCCCAGCCGGGAACATAAGGTGCATCAAAACCTCTCAATGTTTTGTATTTTAAGACTATATCTTTTAAAACCTTATTAAGAGCGGTCCCCATATGAATATCTCCGTTGGCATACGGTGGACCATCATGTAAAACAAACTTTTTCCTCCCTATTCTTTTGTTCCTGAGATAGTAGGCAATATTTAAATTATCCCATTTTCGAAGAATCTGAGGCTCCTTTTCTT
>NZ_JALY01000149.1:0-17460 GCF_002924615.1 Petrotoga halophila DSM 16923
TGGATTAGAAGGTACAACTGCTGGGGACAACCCTGAAAACACCCCGGATAAATGGGCAACTCATATCGGAAATGGGCCGGTCTTAACATTCATGCATAGCGGTTTAGTACTTAACAAAGAGATCTTTGAAAAAATTGTAGATACTGCAAAGAAATTAGGGATTAAATTCCAATACAAAATGCGAACGGCAGGAGGAACAGATGCGGCTAGGCTCGCAAAGACTCTTTATGGAATTCCAGCAGGAGTAATATCTGTACCATGCCGATACATACATTCTCCACAATCTATAATGAATTTACAAGATTATGAAAATACCTACCAATTGGTAAAGCAACTAGTTGTTAACACACCATTTTAAGAGAGGTGGCAAAAAAATTGAAAGAGCTAATAAAAAAAATTACGGAACTTTATGGACCAAGTGGAAGAGAAGATCAAGTGAGAGATTTTATAAAAGAACAGATCAAAGATCATGTGGATGATATTAAAACAGATAAGCTAGGAAATCTTATCGCTACAAAAAAAGGCAACTCTGGAAAAACTATATTATTTGACGCTCATATGGATGAAATAGGAGTTGTTGTTACGCACATTTTAGACAAAGGCTTTCTAAAAGTAGAACAAGTTGGGGGCCAAAACCCTGTAAATTTGATCGGTTCCAGGTTGATTTTTAATGGAAGAATAGGGGTTGTAGGAGTTGAGGGAGAAAGTGAAAAAGAATTAAAAGATAATTATAAGAACTTATCTTTGGACAATATATTTGTTGACATAGGCGTATCTTCAAAAGAAGAAGCGGAAAAAATTGCCCCTATAGGCACGTTTGGAACTTTCGCTGAAGGTTTTGTCGATTATGGTAATTATTGTATGTCAAAAGCGATGGATGACAGGATAGGATGCGCCATTTTAATAGAAACTATCAAAAACATGAAAGATAATCAACACACCGTTTTATTTGCTTTTACAGTCCAAGAAGAAGTAGGTTTGGTTGGTTCTTTTGTTTCGACTTTTGATTATGAAGTCAACAGAGCAATAGCTATAGATGTCACGGATTCCTTGGATACTCCAAAGGCTCTTAAAAGAATGAGCATGGCTTTGGGAAAAGGACCTTGTATTAAAATAAAAGACAATCTTTCTGTAAGTGACAGAGAAGTTGTGGAATGGATAAAAAATGCTGCTTTGGCAAACAACATACCGTATCAGTTCGAGGTATTAACCTTTGGAGGAACAAATGCTGCAGGCTATCAAAGAACCAAATCTGGAATCCCTAGTGGTACTATTTCTATTCCTACTAGATACATACATTCACCCCACGAGATGTTATCCTATAGCGATGTTGAAAACACGGTGAAACTGTTGAACACACTCAGTAAAACCAATTTTTAGAAACTTATTTTTCACGTTTGAGGAGGAAGATTATGGTCAATGTAGCTTTAATAGCCCACGATAAAAAGAAGTTAGACCTTGCACTCTTTGCCAAAGAATGGAAGGATGTATTTAAAAATTGCAAACTTTATGCTACAAAAACCACAGGAAAGATTTTAAAAGAAAAGGTTGGTTTAGAGATACAAACTTTTGAATCTGGACCATTGGGGGGAGATTTACAAATAGGTGCTCTTGCTGTTGGTGGGAAAATAGATTTTGTAATCTTTTTAAGGGATCCGTTGACTGCCCAACCCCATGAACCTGATGTATCCGCTGTTTTACGGATTTGCGATGTACACAATATTCCACTTGCTACTAATTTAGCAACCGCTGAGGCAATCGTTCTTGAAATTCAGAAAAAACTTAATAATTAATGCTTATTATCTTGAAGATCAATCTGTTGATTGCCTGTACTTAATGGTAGTACAATATTTGGCAATGATGTCTTCATTAAAATTTCGTTTAAATAAATTCTAAGATAGGGCCAAAGTACACTATCTACAAAATTTTTAAGGAAATACTTTTCGGCCCTTTTGTTTTTTGAAAAACTTTCGAAATCCATATCCGTTTCGAAAATCACTCTGAAGGTTAAAACGTAATAAGCTATTCTATTTTTTTCTCCTTCTAAAAAAATCCTGTAAGTAACTATTAAGTTTAAGTCTCTCTTTTTTTGTTCATATACATATCCTCTTTTAATTGATATTTCAGCAACTTTTTCAACTACTTCTTTGCTGGTTCTCTCGAAAAATTCACTTTCCAAAAAAATATTCTTTAGAATTATATCTTTCAATATGTTTATTTTTTTTTCATTATTTTTCACAAAAACTCCTCCTAAACTCTATAGATTATTGTTTTTAGAAATTCTAAAACTTTATATATAGCGCCTTTTTATAATTTTAAGTGAAATATTTTTTCAAAATTATCATTTTTAGAAAACTCATCTCTATTTATCTCTTTATTATCTCTAGGTTCAAAATATAATTTGATACTACCACCTAGCACGTCTGCCAATCTTTGCAAAAACAAAAATGTTGGATTGTAGTTTCCTTTTTCAAATTTAGAAATTATCGCCTGCGTTGTTCCCATCCGCTCAGCTAGGTCTTTTTGTGTAATTCCCATTTGTAATCTTCTTTTTTTAATCTCATATACCAAGTCTAATAAAGCTTTCTTATCTATAACTTCCCATTTTTTTTCATTTTCATTCAAAGTTTTCACCTCCAAAATTAGAATAATTATACTCCTTCTAGAAATTTTTAAACAAGTTTTACTGCCGCTTATTTCTTGAAAATTATTTTATTCCCTAACTAAGTTTATAAGAAAATATCTTAAAAGATTTTTAGTGTTGTTTTTTTACTTAATTGTAACCTATTTATGTTCTAAAAAGATTAAAAATGTGTTATAATATTTATCGCATTGGTGAACAAACTAATTTACAATAAGAAGAAGGGAGTGAGAAAGTGGAATTTTTTGAATATATTTCTAGTAGTTCAAGTATCATAATTAGAGAATTTCTAAATCACTTGAAAATTATAGGCTTATCTTTACCTTTTTCTATAGGTATAGGAGTACCAACAGGAATTTTCATATCGAGACATCCTAAAGCCGCAAACATAGTTATCGACATTGCCAGTATTCTGATGACTATTCCAAGTTTGGCGCTTTTTGGAATTATGGTTGTAATTTTGTCTCCTTTTGGAGCTGGCTTAGGGGTTACACCTGCCGTGATTGCTTTGATTATATACTCTTTACTTCCAATTATAAGAAATACATTGGTAGCTATTCAATCTCTTGACCCACAAATGATAGAGGCTGCAAAAGGAATGGGAATGACCGAATCTCAAATATTATTCAAAATCCGTTTACCTTTATCGATCCCTACTATTATGTCCGGGGTAAGAAATGCAGTAGTAATGGGAGTTGGAGTTGCTACTTTAGGATATTTTGTAGCTTCTGGAGGATTAGGATACTTTATTTTTGCTGGCTTAAGTAGGTCAAGGTATCCAATGGTAATAACAGGGGTAATATTGGTTTCAATTTTGGGTGTTTTGGCTAATTATCTTTTGCTAAAATTTGAGGATTTAATTACTCCCAAAGGTCTTAAAATAAAAGATAATGAATAAGATAAAAATCATAGGAGGAACATTGACATGGCAATAAAATTAGTTGATCTCACAAAGAAGTATGGTGATTTCACCGCTGTAAATAATTTAAATATTGAATTTGAAGACAATAAATTAACTATTCTAATTGGTCCGTCTGGATGTGGCAAAACAACTACATTAAAGATGATCAATCGTTTGATTGAAAGAACATCGGGCGATATCCTCTTCAATGGAAAATCGATAGACGATATAAACTCTATACAATTGAGAAGAAGCATAGGTTACGTTATACAAGAAATTGGATTATTCCCTCATATGACTGTATTTGATAACATAGCTGTAGTTCCAAGGCTTTTGAAGTGGACGGAAGAAAAAATAAAAAAGCGGGTATATGATCTACTAGATTTAGTAAATCTTGAGCCAGATATTAATGCTTATAAGTTTCCAGCACAACTATCTGGAGGTCAAAGACAGAGAGTAGGAGTAGCAAGGGGACTTGCAGCTGATCCAGACATACTGCTCATGGATGAACCATTTGGTGCAATAGATCCTATAAATAGAGAAACATTACAAGATGCATTTCTTGAAATTCAAGAGAAGATCAAAAAGACTATTATATTTGTCACGCATGACATAAGGGAAGCTATTAAATTGGGTGATAAAATTGCAATCTTCAAAGATGGTGAATTAGTACAGTACGACGATACACAAAATATTGTTCAAAATCCAAAAAATGATTTTGTAAAGGATATATTAGGGGAAGATAGTCAATTCAAATCTTTGGAATTTGTTAAGGTTAGCGAAGGATTGTACAAAGATATGCAAGTCTTTAAAATTGATGAGGATCTTTCAAAGATTAAAAATACTATACAGAGTAAGTATCCTATCACAATATTTGTTGATAAAAATAACAATTATAAAGGTTTTATAGAAACTAAAAGATTGAACAGAATTAACGATTTATCTAAATTGCAAAGCTCTTTGAAAAAAGATCACGTTACCCCAAAATCAAGCCTTTATGAAGCCTTAAACAAAATACTAAGTTCTTCAAGTACAAATATCCCAGTGGTTACCGATAAACAAAAGGTAATAGGAGTGATCAACTTAAAAGCTATATTTGAACAAATGTCAAATAAAGAAGAGGTATGATGAGGAGGATAATATGGAATTTTTTACATACGTAGCTGAAAACCTTGGTTATATGGGAATAAAGGCTTTGGAACACCTTTATTTGTTCGCAACTTCGTGGGCAATTGCTATAGTCGTTGGAATGGCAATAGGAATCTATGTTACTCGCCCAGGAAGAGAGAAAAGTGGAAGAATAGCCCTTTCAATTACAGGAATAGCCCAAGCGGTCCCAAGTATTGCTGTTATTGCAATTGTTTTTTTATTCATGGGTATCGGTCCTGCCCCTGCAATCTTTGCTCTGTTTTTGTACAGTATAGTGCCTATAACTTTTAACACCGCATCTGGGCTTTTCGGCATTGATAAAAGTATGATTGAAGCAGCAAGAGGCATGGGGATGACTAACAGACAAATCTTGTGGCAAGTAGAAATTCCAAACGCGTTGCCAACTATTTTTTCAGGAATAAGAAATGCAGCCATAATAAATTTAGGGACAGCTACAATCGCATCAGCCATAGGTGCTGGAGGATTGGGAGAATTGATTTTTATAGGTCTTGGGACCTTTAAATTCGAGATGATATTAGCTGGAGCTATTCCAGTATCCATAATGGCTGTTTTAATTGATTTTGCACTCTCTATAATACAAAACAAAATGACTTCGGAAGGTATTAAGTTACAAAATGAATAATGAAAAAACTTTTAAATGGAGGTGTTAACGTTGAAAAAATTGGCAGTACTTATGTTAGTTGTAGTTTTTTCTTTGACTGCGCTATTTGGTGCAACTTTAACCGTAGGTGCAAAAAACTTCACTGAACAGTATGTCCTTGGAAACTTGGCTTCACTGCTACTTGAAGAGAATGGTTTTAACGTTGTTGAAAGGTTTGGTCTTAGTTCTCTCGTCGCTAGACAAGGTTTGACAACAGGTCAGATCGATTTATATCCAGATTACACTGGAACCGCTTGGGTAACTTACCTAGGCCAAGAAGAACTGATCACTGATCCAGATGAACTTTTAGAAAAAGTCAGAGAATTAGATGCTGAAAATGGTATTGTTTGGCTTGATAGGATAAACGCTAACAATACTTATGCGCTCGCTATTCGTCAAGAAGATTACGAAAAATATGGTTTCGAAACCCTCTCTGACTTAGTTGCTTACTGGAACGAACATCCAAAAGAGTTTGTGGTTGGAGTTGGTTATGAATTCTATGAAAGACCTGATGGTTTCTTTGCCTTTGCTGACCACTATGGTTTAGATATTCCAGATTCTCAAGTATCAACTATGCAACTTGGATTAACCTACGAGGCAATTGCAAACAATAAAATAGATATCGCTATGGTTTTTGCTACCGATCCAAAAATTTTAAGATACAACCTACATGTATTAGAAGACGACCAAAACTTCTGGCCTTATTACCATATCTCTTACGCAGTTAGAAAAGATGTACTTGATGAATACCCTGAAATTGAAGAAATTTTGCGACCTCTCACACTGTACCTAAACCAAGACATTTTAATAAGGCTAAACTACAGAGTAGATGTTGAGGGTGTTGAACCAGAAGTCGTTGCAAGAGATTATTTAGAAGGTTTAGGTTTGATAGATTAAACGATCTAATATTCAATTTAACAAATAAGGGTGAAGAGATGCACTTTACCCTTATTATTTGAAGAAAAGAATCCTTTGTTAACGGTAGTGGTGTATCTAATATCATAAAAGACATTTCACAACAGAAAGACTCAGAATTTGAAAGAGGGTCAAGTACTTTTCAATATTTAGAGAGAAAAAGCTGATAACAATAAAATTTAGTTATGGAGGTATTTTTGTGAAAAAAACGATCTTATTCTTGTTAATAATGGTATTTACTTTAAGTACATTTTTTGGTGCAACTTTAACCGTAGGTGCAAAAAACTTCACTGAACAGTATGTCCTTGGAAACTTGGCTACACTGCTACTTGAAGAGAACGGTTTTAACGTTGTTAAAAGGTTTGGCCTTAGTTCCTTCGTTGTGAGACAAGGTTTGACAACAGGTCAGATCGATCTATATGCAGATTACACTGGAACCGCTTGGGTAACTTATCTAGATCAAGAAGAAGTGATCACTGATCCAGATGAACTTTTAGAAAAAGTCAGAGAATTAGATGCTGAAAATGGTATTGTTTGGCTTGATAGAATAAACGCTAACAATACTTATGCGCTCGCTATTCGTCAAGAAGATTACAAAAAATATGGTTTCGAAACCCTCTCTGACTTAGTTGGTTACTGGAACGAACATCCAAATGAGTTTAGGGTAGGAGTCGACTATGAATTCTATGAAAGACCTGATGGTTTCTTTGCCTTTGCTGACCACTATGGTTTAGATATTCCTGAATCCCAAGTGTCAACTATGCAAATCGGATTAACCTACGAGGCAATTGCCAACAATAAAATAGATATCGCTATGGTTTTTGCTACTGATCCAAAAATTTTAAGATACAATCTACATGTACTAGAAGACGATAAAAACTTCTGGCCTTATTACCATATCTCTTTCGCAATTAGAAAAGATGTACTTGATGAATACCCTGAAATTGAAGAAATTTTAAGGCCTCTCACACTGTACCTAAACCAAGACATTTTAATAAGGTTAAACTACAGAATAGATGTTGAGGGTGTTGAACCAGAAGTCGTTGCAAGAGATTATTTAGAAGGGTTAGGCTTGATAGATTAAACAATCTAATATTCAAAGCGACAAATAAGGGTGAAGGGTATTTCTTCACCCTTATTATTTGAAGAAAAAGGAGGGTTAATTTGTGGCAGGTATTGCCGGAACAACAGCTAAAGACAATAAAATTGTTAATAAAATATTGAACAGGATTCAACACCGAGGTCCAAAATCGACATGGGTAGAAGAAGGAGAAAAAGCAACTATAGGTTGCTGCTTGCTTCCATCTGAGGAAACAGCAAAAGAGCGGGTCTTTACAAAAGAAGGAAACGGTATTTCTGTTTTAGATGGGCATCTCTACCACGAAGATAATTTACATCTTGAAGCGGCATTCTTAATACTTGAAAATTATAGAAAATTTGGGAAAAAATTTGCAAGCTATTTAGATGGTGATTTTGCTTTCGCAATCGATGACAGAAATGATCTTATTTTAGGCCGAGATTACATCGGTTCTCATCCCCTATATTATGGCTTTAATAATAATGAACTTTATTTTTCCTCGGAAGCAAAGGGTCTTGTTGGTATAGTTAAGGAGATTGAAGAACTAGAACCTGGACACTTATTTTCATTAAAGGACGGCGTTCTACCTTATTCGACTTTCTTTGAAAGTGTCCCTTCCTTTAAAACACCGCAAGATGCCGCTAAAATACTGAAGGAATTATTAGAGAAGGCTGTTAAACGCAATATGTCAGATGGTTGTGTGGATGGAGCTTTACTTAGCGGCGGATTGGATAGCAGTATTATCGCTTATACCGCTTCTAAATATCAAAATCCCATCAAGACCTTCACAATAGGGGTTTCTCAAAATGACGATCTTCCACGGGCAACCGAAATGGCAGAATTTATTGGTTCTTCTCATTATTGGAAAATCTTTGATAAACAAAAAATTGAAAATATTCTCCCAAAAGCTATTTATCATTTAGAATCTTTCGAAGAATCTTGTGTTCATGGCGCAGTGGCGCATTATTTAACAGCGAAATTTGCCCGTGAAAAGGGAGCAAATTGTTTGTTGTGCGGTGAAGGAGCAGATGAGCTTTTAGGAGGTTATCACGAACTAAAGCAAGCAGAGTCAAATCAAGAGATGGATAATTTTTTTGATGATTTAATGTCTAACGCCTACCGTACTGGACTCCAAAGACTCGATAGATCCTTCTCAGCTCATGGAATCGAATATCGCGCTCCTTTTCTTGATAGACGTGTGGTGAATTTTTGTAATCAAATACCAAATGAATGGAAAATTTACGGACCTGAAAAAATTGAAAAATGGATCTTAAGAAAAGCTTATGAACATGATTTACCTAACAACATTGTAAATCGAAGAAAAGAACCCTTTGCTAATGGTTCTGGTGTCTCTGATATCATAAAAGATATTTCACAACAGAAAAGCTCAGAATTTGAAAGAGAGACAAGTTCATTTCAAAATTTAGATGTTGATTGGGAGTTTAAATCTCCCGCTGAGTTTTATTATTACCGTTTATTTAAAAAATTCTTTCCAGATAAATCTTATGAACGTTTAGTAACCAGATGGAATCCTTTATTAAATTGATAAACGATGAAGCCTCCTTTCTCCACACATCTGGGGAACTGCTGGGTGGAGTCTTTCCTTAAACTTTTGGGGCAGGAAGCGGGGCGAAGGGAGCAAAGTTCCATTCCTTAGAAGGGTGGGCAGCGGGGCGAAGGGGCGCTAAAACTGATTGAATGTAACTTACATTGATGGAGGTGTTAACGTTGAAAAAATTGACGATATTTATATTATTTGTTGTGTTTTCTTTAACTGCTCTATTTGGTGCAACTTTAACTGTAGGTGCTTCTAATTTCACAGAACAGTACATATTTGGTGAGCTCATATCTGCATTACTTGAAGAAAATGGTTTTAAGATTGATAAAAGATTTGGCTTAAATACATTAGTGAAAAGAACAGGTATGTTGAACGGTCAAATTGATGTTACTGCAGATTACACAGGAACAGCGTGGACAACTTACTATCATAAAGAGGAATTGATTTACGACCCAGTAGAATTATACAACCAAGTTAAAAGCATAGATAAAGAAAAAGGGTTAGTATGGTTAGATCTAACTAGTATAAACAACTCATATGCCTTGGCTATGAAAAGGGAAAGAGCAGAAAGTTTGGGCATTGATACCATATCTGAACTTGCCGAATATGTAAATGATCATCCTGGGGAAATGAAAATAGCAATTGACTATGAATTCTTCGAAGGTGCAATGAATATTTTCGAAATGGCAAAAGCATACAACATGAATATCTCCAAAAATGATGTAAAAACTATGCAGTGGGGTTTAACCTATGAGTCTTTGAATCAAGGAGACGCTGATATAACAATGGTCTTTACCACCGATTCTCAGCTACTGAAATACGACTTAAAGGTTTTGGAAGACGATAAACATTTCTTCCCTTTTTATCATGTAGCTGTTGTGGTGAGAGAAGATACTTTAGAAAAATATCCTGAGATAGCAGAAATTTTAAGACCTTTTGCTATGTACTTAAATCAAGATATAATCATAAGGCTAAATTATTTAGTAGATGTTGAAGGAAAAGAACCAGAGGAAGTTACAAAGAATTATCTTAAAGGCTTAGGATTGATAGAATAATCTCAGGTATCAAATAAAAAGTCAGGAGATTCCTGGCTTTTTATTTTCTCAAAGAGTTCGACAGCCTTGAACCAACAAATTGAATTATCTGAGTTAAGAAGATTAATATTGCTACGTCGTATAGAAGAACATCCATTCTAAACCTTTGATATCCGTAATTTATTGCCATTGCACCAAGGCCTCCGGCTCCCACGGCTCCTGCTATAGCCGTATAGGTTATTAAATTTATAATCAACAAAGTAATATTTGAAACCATCTCTGGCGCAGTCTCAGGTAGTAATACTTTAAATATAAACTGTCTGTTAGTCATACCCATAGATACAGACGTGTCTAGTAAACCTTGTGAAAGATTGTTAAAAGAAGTTTCAGCTAATCTTGCCATAAACGGAATGGCTGCAATAGACAAAGGCACAATTGCTGCAGTTGAACCGATTATTGTTCCTGTTAATAATCTAGTTAAAGGGATTATCAAAATAATAAGGATGATAAAGGGTATTGATCTAAATATATTTACAATCCAATCTAAAACGGAATACCAAGTTTTTGCTGCTTTCTTATCACTCTTAGACAACATGTAGAGCGTAATCCCCAAGGGAATACCTAACAAAATAGCTATAAAACCAGAAACAAAGGTCATGTATAACGTTTCAAGAGTAGCTATAAATAGATCTTGGATCATTTATTTCAACACCTCAACTTTGTAAACATTGGCAGAGAGCTCTTCTAAAAACTTTTCCATTTCCTTCTGCGTAGAAATAACCTCAACTATTAAAGTCCCATATGGATTGTCTTTCAAATGTTCTATCTTACCGTAAAGTATGTTCAATGTGATATCATATTTTTTGGTGATATTATGTAAGATAGGTTCATGAGTTTTTTCTCCCCAAAAAACGACCTTTATTAACCTATCGTTTTCTCCTTTAACAACCTCTTTTACCCTCTTCCAATCTACGTTTATTTCTTGATAAAATTCTTTATTCAGCTCATTTTCTTTTACAATAAAAAATTCATGGACTTTACCAAAAAAATCAACGGTTCCATTTTTTAAATAAACGACCTTATCACAAATCTTTTTGATCACGTCCATTTCATGAGTAACAATCAAAATTGATTTTTTCATACTCTTATTGATTTCCAATATGAGATCTAAAATTCTTTGTGTTGTACTCGGATCTAAAGATGATGTGGGTTCATCAAACAAAATAATATCAGGATTATTTATCAATGCCCTTGCTATAGCTGTTCTTTGTTTCTCTCCTCCCGATAACTGTGAAGGATAAGAATCCTTTTTATGAAGAAGGTTGACCTCTTCCAATAACTTATTAACACGAACTTCTATTTCTTTTTTAGGTGCCTTTTCAATTTCAAGGGGAAGAGATACATTTTTAAATACCGTTCTAGAACTCAACAAGTTGAAATGTTGAAATACGATACTAATCTTTTTTCTCACGTTTCTCAACTGATTTGTATTTAATTGTGTTATATCTACATGATTCAAGAAAATCTCCCCTGAAGTAGGAGATTGGAGCAGGTTCAACGTTCTCAAAAGAGACGTTTTCCCCGCTCCGGATAACCCAATAATTCCCAAAATTTCTCCATCTTCAACCGAAAAATTTATGTTTTTTAAGACATGATTTTTGTCATCATATATGAGATTAAGATTTTGTATTTTTAACAACTACGTTTCTCCTTTTGCATTATTTTATGAATGCTCAAAATACTGGTACTACGGCACCATTGTACTTCTCTAAAATAAATTCTCTCACCTTATCTGTTGTTAGTACTTCAACCAAAGCTTTTACTAGTTCATCGTCGACACGACTTTCCTTCACCGCTATTATGTTGGCATATGGAGACTGGGCTCCTTCGTAGAATACCGCATCTTCCAATGGATTCAACCCAGCTTCTATAGCATAATTTGTGTTAATAACTGCCCCAACAACATTTTTATCTTCTTTATATGTTCTTGGCAAATATGGTGCTTCAAGCTCTTTGAATTCCAAACCGTATGGATTTTCAACGATATCTTTGATTGTTGCCACTAACGGATCTTCTCTCTCCTTAAGCTTAATTATACCTTGTTCTTGAAGGAGCAACAAAGATCTACCTTCGTTGGTAACATCGTTAGGAATTATGATTAAATCTCCTTTTTTGAGGTCTTTTAAATCTTTTTTCAAATAAAACCCCATAGGTTCAACATGGATCTTAGCAACAGATACCAAATCTGGCAAGTTACGTTCCCTCTTAAAAGTTTCTAAATATGGTTCATGTTGAAAATAATTTGCATCTATGGAACCATCTTCCAAAGCCAAATTAGGTTGAACATAATCTGTAAAAATTACTATCTCAAGTTCTACACCCGTTTTTTCTTTGAAATCATCTTTTACGAACTCTAAGATCTCGGCATGGGGAACTGGAGTAGCTCCAACTTTGAAAGTATTACCACCAAAACCAAACAAAGCATACCCTTCAACGAAAAGCAATGTTAAAAAAACAAATAATGAAGCCAAAACCTTTACCACACTCTTACTTTTTTTCATACTAAATCCCTCCCTTGTAAAATATATTTTAGTTCCCTTTCACCCCGTAACCCTTTTAAAATCAAAATCTTATTATTTAAAAAATCCCTCTAATTAGAACTTTATATATAAAAAACCTCTTCCGGTAGAATGGAAGAGGTGTATTTTTATAACTCTTATCCTCTCCTTATCTCCCAGAATTACTCTGCAGGATTTGGCACCATTGCATAATTTTGTTAAATTATGCAGGTTGCCGGGCTTCTTCGGGCCAGTCCCTCCGCCTCTCTCGATAAGGAATCAAAACTTATTAATTTAACTAATATTATCATATTATTTTTTGAAAGTCAAGCTAATTTTACCTCTTTTGCCATAGCTTTTGCCAATTCAGCTAATTTCTTAAAATCTTCTTCTTTAGCAGATAATCTTGCTTCTATCGGCTCAGCAACAAGTGGCCATTTCATTTGCTCATTGTACTTAACTAAAGTTGAAACTCCCCCACCACTCCAGCCATAAGTACCAAAGATACCTAAAACATGATTTTTTATGTTGGTATGGGATAGCCATTGAACCAGTGATTCCATGTAAGGAAAAAGACCTTGGTTATATGTTGAGCTTCCAAAGATTACTCCCTTGTATCTCCAAATCTCGTTAATTATATAAGAAATATGGGTTTTTGATACATCCATTATTTTGATCTCTTTAATACCTTCTTCAGCTAATTTCCTTGCAACATAGTCAGCCATCTCTTCTGTATTTCCATACATCGATCCGTAAGCTATTACAACCCCTTCTTCGGTCTCATATTTACTCCATTTATCGTACAAAGAGTAAATTCTTTCAGGATTCTTTCTCCAAATTGGTCCATGGGTAGAAGCGATTATTTTTATATCTATATTAGCCTCATTCAATTTTTTTAACGCCCTTTGTACCATAGGAGAGTATTTCCCAACTATATTAGAAAAATATCTTCTGATTTCATCTTCGAAGACATCTACCTTTACTTCATCGTCGAATATTCCCCCGTCTAAGGTACCAAAACCCCCAAAGGCATCACCAGAAAACAAAATTTTATCCGTTTCATCGTAAGTCATCATCGTTTCTGGCCAATGAACCATTGGAGTTAAGTAAAACTTCAGATTATGCTTTCCTAAGTTCAGAGATTCACCATCCTTTATCTCATGAAAATTATCTTCAACCTTATAGAGGTTTTCTATAAATTGAAAAGTAGTTCTATTACCAACAATTTTTAAATTAGGAAATTTTTGCAAAAGTTCTGGAATAGTCCCAGAATGATCAGGTTCCATGTGGTTGATGATTAAATAATCAAGAGGCTTACCGTTTAAAAGATTCTTGATTTTATCAAAAAATTCAGTTACCTTCGATTCTTTAACCCCATCGATTAAAGCTGTTTTTTCATCTAAGATTAAGTAAGAATTATAGCTAACCCCCCTATCAAGAGGCCATAAGCTTTCAAAAAGCTGCGTGTCTCTGTCGTTTACACCAACATAGTAAATACTGTCGCTAATTTTTATAGAACCATTCATAATTCCTTCCTCCTTTGAATTTTTAAGTTTTATTTTAATTCGTTTTATTCGACATTTACTCTATAAAGATATGGCAACCTTATAGGCTGCAGAAATAGCGTCCTGGGCTTTGGCGGGTTTATAAGCATCTCCAATTACGTACATATCAATATCGAGTTTTTCATTAGCAAAAGGATTATAACATCTAACACCGGTGACTACCACATAACGATCTATACCTTCCCAGACAATTTCTTCACCATCTTTTTCAGCTATCACTTTGTCACCATCAATTTCTTTAATACTAGTTCGAACGCTTATAGTTACTTTATCATTCATTTTTAATTTTTTCAAAAGCTGGGCTTTTTCAATATCTATCATATTTCCACCTAATTCGGGAAGAAGTTCAACTAATATCACCTCATTACCATTTTCAACAAGGGCATGGGCAGTTTCTACTCCAATTAAGCCTCCGCCGATAACCATAACCTTCTCATTCTTCGGCATATTTTCAGGTTGAAGAACTTCTGCCCAATTATAATCCTTCAGACCTTTTATTTTAGGAATAAAAGGTTTAGAACCGGTTGCAATTATTGCGCCATCAAAAACTTCGATATCTTCTTTTTTAGCCTCTTTGTATATCACTTTGATATTTCTATTGGCTAACTCTTCCTTGTAATAATAGATTGCTTTTTGTAAAGAGCTCTTACCAGAAGGCAAAGGTGCCAAACGAAAGCTGCCACCTAAGTCATCCTTTTCATATAAGGTAACGTCATGCCCGCGCTCATCTAGGAATACTGCAGCTGCCATTCCTGCCAAACCACCTCCAACAACTGCATACCTTTTACTTTTAGAAACCTTTTGTATAACTTCTTCTTCACCAACCTGTGGATTCATTAGACAACCAAGTCCTTGACCTGATTTAACACCCCCAAGACAACCATCAGAACAAGCCAAGCAAGGACGAACGATCCCCTTTACTTTTTTAAGATATTTACCAACAAAATCAGGATCAGCAACCTTAGCTCTACCAACAGCGATAAAATCAGCCATATGATCTTCCTTAATCTTTTCAATATCTGCAAACTCATTAATTCTTCCCACAGCAATGATAGGAATATTTACCTCTTTTTTTAATTCACGGGCCATTTCCCAAGTCTTACCTTTGGGCACAAACATATGTTGAAAATACCATGGTGGAGTTTCACAAACGCTACCAGCAGAAACATGAATGACATCTGCTCCTTTTTCCTCAAGCATTTTCACAAATTTCTTCATTTCTTCTAAAGAAATGCCACCTTTGAACATTTCGTCTCCACTGATCCTAATTATTAATGGTAATTTGCTAACATTTTTTACCTCTTCCAAAATTTCTAGACCAAATCGTGCTCTGTTTTCAAAACTGCCACCATACTTATCATTCCTATCGTTCACAGCTGGAGACAGAAATTGTGCTATAAGATACCCGTGACCGAATTGTATTTCCAACAAATCAAAACCGGCTTTTTCCGCTCTAAGAGCGCTCTGTTTAAAAAGATTCTTAACATCTTCTATGTCTTCTTCACTCATACGAATTGGTTTTGCTCCACCATTGATACAGGCTTTCTCGGTTGAAGATATATATTTGTTTCCAATTATTTTAGGGTTTGCCATACGTCCAGGATGATTCAGATGGGCAACGGCTTTGGCTCCACCCTTATGAATTGTCGAAGTCAATTTTTGCAGACCTTCAATTTTATCGTCATCATCTATTCCCATTTGAGTTGGAATTTCCCTTAAATTGCTAGCAAGATAAAATGGTTCGGGTATAATTGCCCCAACATCATTCGCTCTTCTTTTATAAAAATTTAAATGTTTTTCTGTAACTATTCCACTTCCATCACTATATCCTGTCTTCACCGTAGACATAATAAATTCATTTCTCAGTTCTACATTACCTATTTTCATCAACTAAACCTCCAAAAATAGAATTTTGGTATAATTAAATAAACGAGGACATCTTTGCCTCTTTTTTCTTCAAAATATATTATAGCACATGAACCCGCCCATTTTATGCTTAAGGCTAACTGGTGCTCACCTTACAAATTGTATATGGAGGATAAAATCTATGAAAAAAAGTTTTTCACAAAGGTTCAACTTAAGTTTATTTGTTTTTATTTGGCATGGATTTTTCTTGTCTTTGACTATGTCTATGATAGACTTTAACACAGTTTTTCCTGCTCTAATTACGGAATTAACCGATAATAAAATTATTTTTGGTGTGTTGTACTCTATCCTGTTGGGAGCTCCGTTGTTTTTCAACGCAATATTTGGTTATTTTATGCAATATTATCAATATAAGCGAAAATTTTTAATGCTAGGTATCTATTTGAGGAGTATTTCTTTTTTAGGGATGGCACTGTTCACTTACTACTTTGCGCAAAGAAATCCTTTGGTAGTAATAATTAGTTTATTTTTTTGGATATTCCTTTTTTCGATAAGTGGTGGTTTCGCAGGACTTGCGTATACAGACATCATCGGTAAAATTTTTAAAAAAGAAGAACGGGGAAAGGTTTATACCTACAAACAATTTTTTGGTAGTATTGCAGCCCTTTTAGGTGGATTAATAATCACAAAAATTTTTAGTCCAGGTTATATCGAATATCCCTTAAATTACACTCTTTCTTTTTCAATAGGATCTGCTGGTTTATTTATCGCTGCTTTGGCTTTTTGGTTCATAAAGGAACCCCAAGCAAAGGTTACCAACCAAAAAAAAGAACCTCTAAAAACCTTTATCAAAAACATCCCTGTTCTTTTAAAAAAAGACGAACATTTTTCTAATTTTATAATCGTGGAGAATTTGTCAAGTTTCAGCTTAATGATTTTACCTTTTTACATAGTTTTTGCTAAAGATACTTTTTTAATTTCTGAAAGTTATGTCGGACACTATTTACTTTTTCAAATAATAGGCACTATTTTTTCCAACATTTTTTGGGGATTTATTTTCAACAAATATTCCTCTAAAACAGTTGTTTCTACCTGTATATTTTTGGGAGCCATTATACCAATAGTTGCTATCGTATTATCTTTCTTTGGACCCAATTTATATTCTATCGTCTTTTTTCTAGTAGGTTTTGTTATTAGTGGAAGAAGGGTAGGCTTCGACCCATACTTTTTGGAGATAGCTCCTGAGGAAGAAAGATCTATTTATTTAGGAGTAAGAGGCACTTTGAATTTCATGACAGTAATTATGCCTACAATCGGTGGATTATTCATTCAAACTATGGGATATTATACTACTTTTATCATCGTTACCACAGTTATGTTAACAGATCTTTATCTGATAAAACACAAAATGGTAAGTTAAAATAATTCATCATTCTGTAAATTGCTATCTTTTTTGTCGTGTTATAATACAAATAACAATTAATTTATAAAACATTCTATAAACACTGTGGGCTAACTGTGGGGTGGGGAGCGG
>NZ_JALY01000042.1:0-17409 GCF_002924615.1 Petrotoga halophila DSM 16923
CTCAACTGTCAAACTCAGGAGTTACATATATCAAAATTCTTTTTTTGCAACCGTTGAATATTATAACCGCTCACAACACTTTTGTCAAGTCTAAAGTTAAAACAACAAGTAAAATTGAGTTTAATATTCATTGTTTTTTTACTTTAGTTCAATTACTTCTCTTCTTTTAAAAAAACCTCAGACGAAACAAACAAGAGGAAAAGCCCTCCTACAAACAAAACCAAATTAATTATTACAAAGGCGTTTAAGCTAATTTGTTTGATATTTCCTGTGTACCTTATTAAATCTACCACATATTTAACAGGTAAAATATTACTTATCCATCTAACAGATGAAGGTAAAAATTCAACAGGAAAATATACACCCGAAAAGAAAGTCATTGCGACATAAAGAATAGACGCAATTTCTATTGTTGCGGAAGGTTCTTTGAACAACAATAAAAGCAATATCCCAAATCCCATCATTCCTATAGATGAAGTAAAAAACACTATAAAAAGCAGTCCCCAGTTGAATGTCAAATTCGAATCAAATATTATTCTACCTAAAAAAACTATGATAAACATAGATATGAGATTCAAAAAAAGCTTAGTGGATGAAGCCGATAGAGTGAATTCTATCGGTTTCATTGGTGAGGCTTTAAATCTTTTAATTGTACCTAGTTTTCGATATCTTCCAAATACGTTTATCATTGAAAACATTCCACCTGATAAAAGCGATAATCCTATAACCCCTGTCAAAATAAAATCCAAAGTATTTTCTTGACTTTCTCCTATGGGAGTTTCAACGAATTCCACGTTTATATAATCTTCATTCATCCCCACAAAATACTTTTTCAACAAACTTTGCAATTTTAACTTTAAAAATATATTGTTCTGATTATTTATATCTGTTTCTGTTTGAACAAAAGTTATTTGATTATTCTCAACCATAATTATTCCCATATCGATTTGATCGCTTTCTAAAGCTTGACTTAAAGAGTTTTTGTCTTCAAAAAATAAAACTTGATAAGGAAGATCTTCTACAATCCCCACTTCAAAATTACCCGCGATTCCCAATTTATAATCAACACTTGGGTCAGTCTCTGTGCCAAAAATAACCCCGAAAAGCAACATCAATAGAACGGGTAAAAGTAGAGTAAAGAAGACTTCGAAACCATTTCTAAAGGTTTCTTTATAAAATATACTCATTAAAGAAACCATGCGTTTATTTTTCACGGTAAACCATCCCCTTATAACTCATCGAAAAGATTAAGATAGATGCCATCATCCAGATAACAGGCACAATTATATTAACAGGGACAAGAACTTTTCCAGTCATCAACTTCCTCATCCCATCCACTAAATAAGTAACAGGATTAAAATAAACGTACCATCTTATAAACCAAGGTGTATTAGTAACTTCAAAATAAAATCCGCTTAAAAAAATGGTCGCTTGATATATGACCTGAGAAATCGCTTCGGCGGATCCCATATTTTTATAGAATGAAGAAAGAAGAAGGCCAACACTCAGTATTACCAGGATTGAAAAACCACTGTAAGCTATAAACCCTGGTTTATATATATATGAACTAACATCAAAAAGGTAAGCCTCAATGTATAAAACTATCAAAGAAATTAACAGTAAAATGAGATGTGAAAGTAAAAAACTAAAAAAATATTCGTTCCCTTTTATAGGAGTAGAGTTTAACCTTTTAAAAACCCCTTTTTCAACGTAATATGAAAAATCAAAGGGCATATTAAATACGGCTACCGTCAAAACAGACATCAAAATAATGGCAGGAAATAAAAAATCTCTGTATCTATAAGGTTCTGATTGTTTTATCCCTATAATCTCTTCATTAACAGTTAGTTTTACTTCTTCCCCTCTTGTATACATCATTATATTGATTTCATCTATAAATACTTCAAAAATGTCTTTTGCATACATAGAAGCACTATCGTTGGTATAATAAACTTTTATATCAGGAACCTCAGTGGTTTCGATAAATAATTTCAGATTCAGCAAATTAAAGTTTTCAGGGAACACTACAAAAGCACTTATTTCAGAATTTTTTAAATTCTGAAGCCCTTTTTCAAAAGAATCATACTCCACTACTTGAAAAGGGATATCATTGGAATCCGATGGAGAAAAGACATCATCGAATGTAGTTTTTATTACTCCCTGTAAAGGCTCTTCGTAATATATTCCAACCTTCAAATCTAAATTTTCTGAGGTGCCAATATTTTCAAAGATACTCACGAATAAAATGAAAAATAACGTGGGAAATATTATAGTCCAAAAGGGAACAGCAAATTCTCTTGAAGAATCAATAAAAAATGTCTTTGTGAGATTTATAATTTTTTTCATATCATCTCACCTAATCCCTTAAGCTTTTCCCGGTTAAATGGAGAAAAACATCCTCTAAGTTAGGCTTTCTAATAACAATATTCGATATATCAAACTTCTTTATTTTTGCGTCCTCAAATATTCTTACAAGAGTACTCTCTACATCTTTTGTTTCTATGGTATAAAAATTTTCTTTTATGGTGACTTGAAAATTTGAATCTTTGAAAAGTTCTTCTTTTACCTCATCAAAATTCCCATTAGAGTTAATTTCAAAGGTGATTATGGAATCCATTTTCAATGAATGTATAAGCTCTTTAAGTGTTCCTTGGGCTATTACCCTACCTTGATCAAAAATGTAGATCCTATCAGCCAAAAATTCAGCTTCTTCCATATAATGGGTAGTTAGTATTATGGTCTTGCCAGAACTTCTCAAGTCCGATATTTTTTCCCATGTACTTCTTCTTGCTTGAGGATCTAACCCCGTTGTTGGTTCATCAAGAAACAACAACACAGGATCGTTAATTACCGCTGTAGCTAACGCTAATCTTTGTAATTGTCCACCTGAAAGTTTCGATACCCTACTATTCTTTTTTTCTTCAAGATTAAAATCCTTCATAATCTTATTCACATCAAGACTGTTCTTGTATAATCCCGAGAATGCCTTAAGGGTTTCCAAAACTTTTAAATTTGGGAAAAAATTAGTATCTTGTAATTGAATGCCTATTCTTTCCTTAATATTAGAATCTACGTTTTCTATCTTTTTCCCGAAATAGTAAATTTCTCCAGCATCTTTCTTTCTCAATCCTTCTATTATTTCAAGTGTTGTTGTTTTTCCAGCACCATTTGGCCCTAAAATAGCAACGATCTCTCCTTTTTTTACATCAAAAGAAACATCGTCAACCGCTTTTACACTCTTATAATACTTCTTCAAATTCTTAACTTCAATAATACTCTCCAACACAAATATCCCCCCTATAACGTCTAAAACTTAAGCCTCTTCTAAAACGTTTCTAAGCCATTTTTTACTTCTATACCTGAAAAAAAGAATTACTGATTTTACAATCTCTTCTATCATTGTTAAAAGATAAACGCTAGGAAAACTTAAATTTAATAACAACCCTCCAATTGCAGATAAAGGAACACCTATAAACCACAACGTAGACGCTTCAACCAAAAAAGAGAATCTTGTATCTCCCCCAGCCCTTAAAAATCCGACAACGTTCATACCGTTGAAGATTTTTACCGGTAGGAAACCCATTGAAATAACTATTGTGACTTTTACCATATTTTTAACTTCTTCTGAAACATCGAATATATCAACTACTAAAAATGTAGTTACTATCCCTACAATAGCTGCTATTACACTTATTAATTCCGCTAATTTTAAGGCTTTTTTAGAGGTTTCAAAGGCTTCTTCAAATTTAGATACTCCCAATATATTTCCAATAATTACAGATGCAGCGTTTGCTATAGAAAAAGTCACAGAAACTGCAAACCCTTCAATAGTTGACATAACTCTTTGAGCAGCTACTACACTTGTTCCCATATGGGCATAAACAACAGTATACATAGTGAACCCCAATGACCAGGCAAATTCATTTGCCAAAGTAGGTAAGGCGTAATGAAAGAAGTTTTTCACAAATTTTGAATTCAATTCAGCGACATGTTTAAAATATGCCCTTCCTGGAAGCTTTCCAACGTAAACTATAAAAACTGTTGCAGTACATCCTATTGCCCTAGCGATCAAAGTTCCTATTGCAGCTCCTTTTATACCTAAAACAGGAAAACCCATCTTACCAAAGATAAGCAAATAATTTAGCAAGATGTTTGTAGATAATTCTATAATAGTTATTATCAAAGGCAAATGAGCTTTTCCTATGCTTCTAAGCATAAAAGAAAAGACCATTGTAATTGCAAATAAGGGGTAACTGAAAGCAATTACCTTTAAATAAGGGATTCCCGCTTTTATAACTTCAATATCTGGACTAAAAAATCTCAAAACCATTTCTGGCGCGAAATAACTCAATAAAAAAAAGGGAATAGAGAAAAGAAGGGAGGACAAGATAGTTAACGCAACGGAACGAGATAAACCATCTTCATCTTTTTTCCCCCAATACTGTGAAAAGAAAATACCTCCTCCAGAGACTAATCCAAACAATATTAAGTTGTACAAGAAGAAAAACTGATTTGAAAGTCCAACTGAAGCGATGGCAACCTCCCCCAAAAGACCTATCATTAAAGTATCAACAAAATTAACACTTGTAAAGATAACTTGCTGAAGGGCTATCGGGAAAGCTATTCTTATTATTCTTTTGTAGATATCCATTGGAACCCCCACAATTCATTTTTTAAAACGAAGAATATATACACAAAGGAAATTCTATCATAACTGTCATGGCTTTTATTCTAAAAAATTTAAAAATATGTGTTCTCTTCTAAAAAGTTTATTTGGCGCAAATTTGCTGTTCGCTACCCTAAATACAAAAGTACTTTTTTAATCAAACTACTCAAATCTTCATTATTTCAGGTATAATTCTTTTTCTTGTTTCCTCTGCTAATTCTTTAATCTCCGTTAGTGCTTCTTTAGATATTGGAACGTTCACCTCTTCTTTTGAAAATTCAACTTCCTTCATTCTGGATATCTTAAAGAATAACTTCATCGGTTTTTCCATTCTTGTGAACATTAAATTGTCCGCTGCTCTTTCCCATATTTTAATTTCATCTGCAAATGCGTTTGTACTTACAGAAAAGATGTATGTTTTACTTTTGTCATTTTTAAGAATATTCTCTATGTTTGCTATTACTTTGTCTTTGTACGTAGGAGAAAAAAGAAGTAAGTTCAGAGCAGATCCAAAAACCATCGTTCCCAAACTATTTTTATCCACCATGCTATCAGCTATTTCAATTACTTTATTCCATATCTCTGGTTTTAACAAGTTTGCTGTTAGAACATTATCTCCCATATTTTCGTATTCATCAATATGGGGGTCAAATTGGAGCATAGCTATTTTCCCTTGATAATTTTTAAGATCTATATTGTACAATTTGTTCATAGAAGTTTTTAAAAATTCCATTGTTGGATATTGCAAAGGGATAGCAATTACTCCACCCCCTGATTTCAACCAAGAAGAAACAAATGCAAATTCTACTAATGGTTTCCCTGTTCCTCCAGGGCCACTTATAAGGGTTGAAGTAGGATAAGGCAAACCTTTAGGTAATACTCTTTGAAGCCATTCCTCTTCCATTTTTAAAATATTCATTTTTTTCTTTGCCTCCTTTTTATGATTTTGTTACGTCTTTAGAAACTTTAACAATACTATTTCTTCTTTGTAGATGAAGGTGTCAGATATATATTTATTTTCGATACATTTAATTGGTGCATCAAACGGAATCTCGCAGAAATATATATATATATAAATTTATTAAAATATCGAGATTATTCTCCAAACTAAACCAGCAAATAAAAAACCATAAATTATTGAAGTTATCGTTAAAACTGTTGCTTTTTTAAATCCAAATTCATTGATGAGCATTCCTAACGCGATTATACACGGAATTCCAATGGTAGATGCTACACCAAAAGTATAAATTTGAATGGGCGTTAATGCTAAAGATATTTCACTGCCAATGACTGATATAAGCATTGCCCCAGTTAGGTCCTTCTGTAAGAAACCGAAAACCAAAGGAATAATAGTTACAGCAGGTAATCCTAACCAACGAGTAATTGGAGAAAAGGGTTCTATTATGATATTAGTGAGTCCTGTTATCTCTAAAACACCATAAGCCATTCCCCCAAGTGCCAACAATGGTATAACTAGATAAACAAAATCCTTCATCCTGATCCAGCTTTTAGCGAAAACATTTTTAAGTAATGGCCTTCTATAAGGAGGTAATTCTAAAAGCAATGGTTCATTCTTTATTTGAATAAATTTTTTTATTCCAAAAGCCCAGATTAAACCAGCAACAATAGAGGTAGCAAAAACAGAAAAAGCCAGCAACCCTCCTCCATAAAATCCGACTATTCCCATTATTATGGCAATTCTTGAGGAGCATGGTACAAAAGCAAATAGTGAAGCTGTACGAAATTGTTCTTTTTTAGACGACAAGACTCGGGTAGCTCTAATTGCTGGTGCAGTGCAACCCAAACCAAGTAATAAAGGAATAAATGATTTTCCAGGCAAACCAATTTTTTTCAAAAATCTTTCTGTATTAACAATAAATCGGGAAAGAATCCCTACGTCTTCTAATAAACCTAAAAGGAAATAAAACAAAAACACATAAGGTAAAGCAATGGAAATACCCCCTGCAAGTCCGGTTAGACCTTGGATCAATACCATTCCAATAATAGAATGCTCCACTGCATCGAAAGAGGATAAAAACTTTTCGGTCAAGCCCATAAGCACCTCTTGCGTCAGATTGCCAAGCCATAAAAGTATTGCAAAAATAGCAAGAAGAGACAAAAATGTGATAAGTGGGCCCCAAATTTTATGCAAAAGAATTCGATCGATCTTTCTTTCAGATTTTTCTTTTTTTAAAGGAATTATCTGAGTTACTTTTGATGCTATAAACGAAGCTGTACCATATCTGGTGATAGATATATCCTCTGCGATTTTTGGATGTTCCTGCAAGCCTTCTTTAGCTTCTCTAACTACTCTTTTGTCTTTCAAATACTTATAAAAATCTTCATCTTCCTCTAAAACTCTTATGGCAATAAATCTTTTAGGAAGTTTACCTTCAACCTCGGTAGATATTTTATTTATTGCTTTTTCTATATGATCATCATATTTAACCTTAAAACCTTGTCTTGTCCCATCTTCAATTCTTCGAGTCGGCTCGAAGAACTCTTTTAAGGCTACCTCCACCAGTTTATTTATCCCTTTTTTGGTTAGTGGATTTATAGAAACAATGGGGACATTAAGGAGTTTCTCTAATTTTTCGCAATCAATTTTTATTCCCCTCTTCTGGGCATCTTCCAGAAAATTTAAAGCTATAATAACAGGTATTTCTGCTTCTAAGATTTGCAAAACTATATAAAGACTTCTCTCAAGAGAGAGTGCATCAACAATTATTATTGCTCCATCTACTTCTTCTTCAAACAAAACACTTTCTGTAACTTTTTCTTCTTCAGTCCTATCAGAAATAGAATATATCCCAGGAGTATCTACAAACTCAATTTCAGTATTATTAATTTTCTTTTTGGCTTTAATTACTTCAACGGTAGTCCCAGGATAATTGGATACTGTGACTTTTGGACCTACTAACGCATTAAATAAAGATGACTTTCCCACATTTGGTTGACCAATTAAAAGTATTTTAAGCTTTTTCATACTCTAACACCTTCATTTTTCTCGCTATTTCTTTGTCTAGGGCAAATTTTTTGTTTTTTACTTCAATAATGATACCATTTGGAATTTGACCGATTATCCTTATTTTTTCTCCAGGACATATTCCCATACTGACTATTCTCTCAAATAATTCAATATTAAGGTTAATATCTGTAATCAAACCTTCTTCTTGCTTGAATTCTGTTAAAGGAATACCTTTATCTTTGAAAGTATTTAATTTTTTGATGGTATTTATCACTTCTATAGAAATATAGTGCTCTAAAATGTCAGCCGCCTTGATTGCTTCTTCTTCACTTCTTCTCTCTTTAAAATATTCTTCGAGGATATCATGCTTTTTTATAATAACATTTGCTCTGACTCTTCCTTCTTTTGTTAGTTGTATATACTCTTCCCCAGTTTCCTTTTCTGAAGAAATTTCAATCAAACCTTCTTCTTTAAGCTCCTTTATTGCTTCGGACACAATAGAACTAGAAACAGCGGTGTCTACTTCTATAGATTTCAAAGGGATTTTTTCATCCTTTCCGCCTACTACTTTTAATATATCTTCTTTCACTATTTTTAAGATATCAGGTTCTTCGTTCATAATATCAAACCTCGAATAACAAAACTAGCCTGCGGCAGGATCAATTTTCGTTATCTCTTTCTCTTCGCTTACCAAGTAAGTAAAATACAAGTACAATTAGAAGTAGTAAAGCAATTGCCACAGATATCCATAACACAGAATGTCCGATCGTGAGCTGATAAAAAAGTGTCGCTACAATCCAAGCTAAAACCGTTAGGTAAGTAACTGATAGGATTCCATAAAAGGGCCCAATCTCTTTTAATATTGCCCCAAAAGCTGCAACACATGGAAAATAAATCAAAATGAACAAAAGATAAGCGTAGGCACGTGCGGGTTGATTATTAAATCTTTCTCTTATTACTGAAAATGTTGTTGGTGCCACTTCAAGTTCGCCAGTTAAACTTTCTTGATCTTCCTCAACTATTCCAAAACCTAAAGGATCTCTTAACGTACCACCTATACCTTTAAGATTTTCAGGGATAGTAACAAATGATTCTATGATTTGTCCCCAGAAATCAAATCCTTTATTTTCTGCTCCTTCTTCTACATTGGAACTTTCTACGTCTTGCATATAAAGACCGTTTAAAGTTCCTACAACAACTTCTTTAGCGAAAAGTCCAGTAAAAATTGCTACCGAAGCTGGCCAGTTGTCTTCTTCAATACCCATAGGAACAAAAATAGGTGTAATGGATTTCCCGATTACAGAGAGTACAGAGTTTTCTGTATCTTCGTTACCTAAGGTCCCATCAGTCCCTATAGAATTCAAAAAGCCTAATATCGTTACCACAATAATGATTATTATCCCAGCTCTCTTTAAAAATGCTCTTAATCTAGTCCAAGTGAGAATCATTATATGTTTGAATCTGGGTGGATTGTATGATGGAAGTTCCATTACAAAATGAGAAGTTTCACCTTTAAATACCGTATTTTTTAATAAAACCCCAGTTAATATTGCTAACGATATACCAACCAAATACAAACTAAAAGTTATTAAAGTCGGGTTTTTTGGAAAGAAAATAATACCAAATAAAGCATAAACGGGTAATCTTGCTCCACATGACATAAGAGGTGCCATAAATACCGTCAAATACCGATCTTTTTCATTTTCAAGAGTTCTAGTTGCCATTACCGCTGGAACCGTACAGCCAAATCCCACCATCAAAGGTACAAACGCTTTCCCTGGTAATCCGATAAATCTCATAAACCTATCCATAACAAATGCCGCTCTTGCCATATATCCTGAATCTTCCAAAAGGGCAAGCATAAAAAACATCATAAACATAATAGGGACAAAAGTAGCAACAGTCTGAATACCGCCACCTATTCCTTTTGCTAATAATGTAGTGAGCCAATCAGGAGAGTTGATCATATAAAGCGCATTTCCAATCCCATCTACAAAGATTGTCCCAAAGAAGATGTCAAAAAAGTCTATAAAAGCGCCGCCAAAGTTTATAACGATCCAAAAAGTAAAGTACAGAATAACCAAAAATATCGGAATACCTAAAAATCGATTCATTACAACCGCATCGATTTTATCGCTGAAGCTAATTTTTTGTTTTCTTTTTTTAACCACTTCTTTTGTTAAACCTTTAATGTATCCAAATTTTGACGTAGCTATAAGAACTTCTGGGTCTTCTTTCAAAACACTTTTTAAATGATCCAGTTCACTATTAATTTCATTATCAGTTAACGCACCAACCCTTGTTACTTTTTTAGTTATAATTGAATCTTTCTCCAACAACTTAATGCATACCCATCGGGACGATATATTCATTTCTTGTGCGATATCATTTATTTTTAGACTCCATTCTTTTATAATATTTTCCATTTCATCGGGATATTCAATTTTCAGCGTTGTTCTGCTTGCTTCTTTAATCAAAGAAGGAAGTTCCTTTTTCAATTTTTCAACTTCCTCTTTTTTTGTAGAGTTTATAGGAAAAACGGGTAAATTAAGTTCTTTTGAAAGTAAATCTACATTTATTTCTACGGAATTTTTTTGTACAACATCATTCTTATTTAACAAAAGAATTATCGGAATATTCATTTCTATCAAGTTTAAAGTAAGAAATAAGTTTCTCTCTAAGTTTGAAGCATCTACAATATTAATAATCGCATCGTAATCTCTACTTAAAACGAAATCACGAGCGATTTTTTCATCAATAGACTCTGCACTAAGAGAGTACACACCGGGTAAATCTACAATTTCTACTTTCTTACCTTCTAATTCTAAAAATCCTGTTACTTTTTCTACAGTTACTCCAGGCCAATTTCCAACTCTTTGTTTACTTCCAGTAAGTCCATTAAATAACGTAGTTTTACCCGAATTAGGATTACCAATTATTGCAATTTTAAAGTTATTTTGGGTATTCATGTTATCCTCCTTAACTTTAAGATTTCAGCCTCTTTTTTTCTTAAGGAAAGTTTAAAACCCCTGATTTCAATTTCGATAGGATCCCCTAATGGCCCAACTTTTACAACTTTTATCTCTGCTCCATTTGTAAGTCCCATTGAAAGTATTTTTTTTAAATAACTTTCATTAGTAACTTTATAACCTACAATTTGGGCTTTTTCACCTACTTTTAAATCAGCTAATTCAATCTCCATAATAACCTCCTTAATATTCCCTAATTTTTTTAGGGGTACCTAAATTTAGATAAAAAAAATTACCCAACTTCAATTGCGCTTGCCATCCCTCGACCAATCATTACTTTATTCCCAAAAATTTCTAAAATCATTGGACCGTACTTATTGTTTCTTATAACTTTAATCTCTACTCCGGGAATAACACCCATTTGAAGTAATCTTCTTGTAAGGTTAGTCCCTCCATTTATTCTCTTTACTATGGCTTTATCTCCATTATGTAGTTCTATCAAGTACATTCTGTTTTTCTCCTTTGATATTTCTAAATGATCTTATCTTTTAATGTGAGCCTTGAATTTGTTTTTGTTTGCAAAAAGTATCAAACTCGTTGATCCAATTTGGATTTGCTTCTTTCCATTGCAAAAAAAACTCAATATAACATTTAAACCTCATAAAGGCTTCTTCTGTTAGTACATATTCCATTTTACTGGCAATATCTTCGGATAAATTTTTATCAAGAGAGAGTATATTACTAAAGAAGTAAGTCAATGTCCTGTGCTTTTCTGTTATTTTTTTTGAGACTTCGTGCCCTTTTTCAGTTAGTGAAATAATACCATACGGTTCATAATTTATATAACCCTTGCTTGCAAGTGTTCTAAGTGCAACGGTTACAGAAGAATTTTTCACTTTGAGTTGTTTGGCAATATCTTTAACTCTCACACCGTTCTTTTTGAGAATTATATTGTAGATTGTCTTGAGATAATTTTCTAATGATTCTGTTAATATGTCTTCCAAGATAAATCAACTCCAACCTAATTAAATTAAACTTTTGCGATTTTCAATTTAAAACAAATAACTTATATGCTGTTAAAATCATAAGCTTATTATAATAAAGTTAGATAAATCTAACTTTACAGAAAAATATAATTATTATTAAATTTATCAAGACGAAGAGCATGATCATCATTCAATGTAATGTTGGGTAAGTTGCCATAAATTTTGGAATAGAACAAGGATTACAGAAAAGAAATAAGTCTGCTCAAAAAGAGTCATCTTAGAGCAGACTTAGTATATAAATTCTTTAATCCTAAACTTTAAAATAATCGTTTCACCACAAGTCTTTTGCACTTGTAGAAATAGCATGAATACCCTTTTTAAAGAGATCTAAAGTTTCGCTTTTTTTACTTACCAATCCACCAGCTATCAAACATACCTTTGTTTCTATATTTTCTAAAAAATAGGGAGCTGCTATCGCTGGTAATATTTCAAAGGCATCAGGTTGGGAAGCTTCTTCCAGAAAATTTACAATAGATTTTAAAGAACCAGAATCTAACAAAAACACTCTTTGAACTGCCATTAAATTTTCTTTCATCGCAATTTTTATAGCGTTATTTTTTGTGGATATTATTCCATCACATAAATGTTTACGAGCTAAATATTCAATACCTTTCTTATCAGAAGCGATGCCTTCTAACAAATCGATATTGATAAATAATTTTTTATCAAATTGTTTTACAAGAGGCATAACATCTTCTAAAATCAATATAGATCCCGTAAGCAAGAAGATGATAGGGGATTGCGTTTTAAAGGCATCATCTAAGTCATTTAAATCTCTGATAGCAGGAATTATAGTGTTTTTCTTGATTAAATTACATAAACCTTTCATATTATCTCCTTTTAAGACACTTTTTTGTTTCTTATTTTTTCCTATTGACACTTCTCGTAGCTATTATATCACTACCTGTGTCTAATATATTTTGTATTACAACGTCCCCTCTTTTAACGGGTGCTTTTACCTTTGTTTCTTTTAATATTTTCATTATATCTTGCATAAGTCTCAATGGGACAGGTTTATCAGACCGAACCGAAGCCATCGAAATTTCTCCATCTTCTACTTTAACGCTTGTTACAACCACTCTTAAGGGATCAGTGATTTCTTGTTTTACAAATTCTAAACCTCTTTTACATCTGTTCCCCTTAACTTCTACAATTTCTATTTCATCCGCATCTGCATAAATAACGTTTATTTTACATCCCAAAGGACATTGTGTACACACTATTTTCTTCTTTTTGTATTCAACCGAGTTCATGTGCACTCACCTCTATTTCTTTCAGATTTTTATCATTAAATGGCTTTATGGAAATTTCGATCATTTCAGAAGGTCTGGCTTCTTCTTCCACCAACTTAATTCCAAGAGGTTCTACTCTAACTTCTGCTCTTTTGAAAGTTTTTGAAACTCTAAGGTACAACTTTGTCCTTTCGTTGGGATCTATATACATTGGGTGCAATATATTTATATTTTTACCTTTTTTAACCTTTACCTTTTGTTCAGGAAAGTATTGTTTTTGTGCATAAAGAGCAGCATATTTACCGGCTTTTTCCCCTTCTCTTGAAACATAATCCACTAAATCAAACACAACTGTACAGTTCCCGGCTGCAAAGATCCAATCTTCAGAGGTTTGATTTGTATTAGATGTGATAAATCCAGGACCAGTTTCAACAAATTTTACAGGATCAGTTAAAGGTATAAGGCCAACGGATGTTATGAGGGCATCCACGTTAAATACTTTTTCCGTGTTTGGAATGATCTCTCTGTTTTCACCAACTTGAGATACGTAAACTTTACTTAATCTCTTATTCCCCTCGACCCTTGTTACGGTATGGGAAAGATACAATGGGATGTTATAATCTCTCAGACATTGTTGAACGTTTCTTTCCAATCCACCTGGGTATGGCAAGATTTCTACAACACCTTTTACTTCTATTCCCTCTAAATGAAGCCTACGAGCCATTATCAATCCAATATCTCCAGAACCAACTATCAAGGCACTATTAGCCGGCTTGAGATTTTGAAGATTGATGTATTTTTGAGCTACTCCTGCCGTAAAAATACCAGCGACCCTATCTCCCGGAACGGCAAGTGAGTTAAAATGTCTTTCTCTTGCACCTGTTGCCATAACTAAAGCCTTTGTTTTTATCTCGTGTATGCCTTTATGATTCACAAAAGTCAATTGTTTATCTTTACTTACATCCAACACAAAAGCACTGTTCAATATTTTCACATTCGTATTCTCTAATTCTTCTTGAAGCGTTTCTTTGAATTCAGGACCAGTTAAGTCCTTTCTATAGTAATGTATCCCAAAACCATTGTGAATACATTGATTTAAAACTCCACCGTTTTCTTCTTCTCTTTCTATAAGAATAACGTTGGCGCCATTTTTATCTGCAGCCTTAGCAGCGGCCATTCCTCCACCACCACCACCTAATACAACAACATCTGCTTCGTATTTCATATCATCCTCACCTCGGAATCTATTATCCACGAACCTTCTTCATTTTGGAGTACTTCTTCTGGTTTTAACCCTGTTTCTTCGGAGATTATTTTCAATATCTTAGGTACGCAAAAACTTCCTTGACATTCTCCAAAAGACGCTCTTGTTATAAATTTAACATCATCTAGAGTCCTTGCACCGTTTTTTATTGCCTCTTTAATCTCCTTTTTTGTTATTTTGTTACAATAGCAGATCATTTCTCCAGCATCTGGATCTTCTTGGATAACTCTTTCCCAATAATCGTAATCCTCGTCTACTAAATGTGGAACTTTTTCAATATGATTGATGTAATTTTTCCTTTTTTCTAAATTAATATGCAATTTTTCTTGAATAAGATATTCTACAACGTATTTAGCGATCGCAGGTGCAGCGGTTAATCCAGGGGATCTTATTCCAGAAACATGTATAACATTCCCTCCACCTACATCGATATGAAAATCTTTTTCCTTTGTTTCAGGTCTTAGACCGGCAAATGTTTTCACTACATTTCTTGAAAAATCTAAGGTTGGAACCAAGCTCAAAGATTTTTCTCTGACTTCTAAAAGCCCTTCTTGAGTCGTAGAAAGATCTTTCTTCGATTTTATATTTTGAGCAGTAGGACCGGCTAAATAACCTCCGTCTACTGTTGGCATAACCAAGCAACCTTTTGTTATTTTGGAAGGTGTAGGAAAAATAACTGAATTTACGTATTTCACATCTTTACCTAAAAGAATATATTCGCCTTTTCTTGGAAAAATATAAGGAACTTCATCTCCAAAAAGTTTTGCTACTTCATCTGCATATAATCCTGCAGCGTTAATAACCAAATCAGCTATATAACTGCTCCCATCTTCGAAGAACAATTCAAATTTATTATCTTTCTTTTTCACTTCAACAAGCTTCTTGTTTTTTAAAACTTTTCCTCCGTTAATCTCTACCGATTTTGCGGCCTGAATAACTGTTTCCCAAGGTTCAGTTATAGCAGCGATAGGACAATATAAGGATCTTAAAGCATTTTCATTTAAATTTGGTTCCATTTTTAATAGTTCTGCCTTATCTAAAATCTCGTATTCCTTGACTCCGTTTTGAATTGCTCTTTCTTCCAACTCATCGATTGCTTTTAAATCATCTTCGTTCAATGCAACAACATGTGAGCCAACTCTCTTCACTTCTACAGAAAGTTCTTGTGATATCTCATCGTATAGTTTATTACCCCTATAACAGAATTCTGCTCTCACACTTCCCGGCTCATCATCATAGCCACCGTGGATTATAGCAGAATTTCCTTTTGTAACTCCCGCAGCAATTCGATTGTTTGCTTCAAATATGTAAACATCTTCTATATATTTGTTAATTTCTCTTGCGATTAAACTTCCTACTATTCCAGCTCCTATAACCGCTATCAATTTCTACCAACCTCCTAATTTAATAAAGAAAACCATACCCTTTACGAAATAATTTCGCCTTAGGATATGGTTTTCTCTTATTCTCCACCATTTTATTATTAACTTTTACTTTAGATATATTTTAACTTATTAAAATTAAATAAAAGTTAACAGACTTACTATCATTTGATTATTTTTCTTCAATCCAATTTCGTGCCCTTTCAACGGCTCTCTTCCAACCAGCGTACAATCTTTCCCTTTCATCCTCCGCCATTTTAGGAGTAAAAAGGGCATCCCGTTTCCATTTTCTTAATAATTCTTCCTGACCATTCCAATATCCTACAGCCAACCCTGCTAAATATGCCGCACCTAACGCTGTCGTCTCGTTAACTACTGGCCTTTCTACCTCTACGCCAAGAATATCCGACTGGAACTGCATCAAGAAATTATTTAATGCGGCACCACCATCTACACGCAGAGTCTTAAGCTTTATACCCGAATCAGCCTCCATAGCTTCAAGAACATCTCTTGTTTGATATGCTATAGATTCCAAAGTAGCTCTAACAATGTGAGCTTTTGATGATCCTCTTGTTAATCCAACGATTGTACCCCTTGCATACATATCCCAATAAGGTGCTCCTAGTCCTACGAATGCGGGTACCACATAGACGCCACCATTATCTTTGACTTTAGTTGCATAATATTCTGTATCTGCAGCGCTATCAACTATCTTTAATTCATCTCTAAGCCATTGAACAGCAGCACCCGTAACGAATATGGATCCTTCCAAGGCATAGTTAACCTTCCCATTAATTCCATAAGCGATCGTAGTTAATAAACCATGTTTAGATTCAATGGGATCTTCTCCAGTGTTCATTAACATGAAACAACCTGTGCCATATGTGTTTTTTGCCATACCTTTCTCATAGCAAACTTGACCAAACGTAGCAGCTTGCTGATCCCCTGCTATTCCTGCAATGGGTACTTCGGCGCCAAATACATCTGCATCGGTATTACCGTATATTTGACTCGAAGGCTTTACCTCTGGCAAAAGGGAAGAAGGAATGTTTAACTCTTTAAGAAGATCTTCATCCCATTTAAGATCAAAAATATTGTATATCATTGTCCTGGAAGCATTGGTATAATCAGTAACGTGAACTTTTCCATTAGTTAGCTTCCAGATTAACCACGTATCTATAGTTCCAAATCTAAGTTTTCCAGCTTCTGCTTTTTCTCTGGCTCCTTCAACATTATCCAAAATCCATTTAATTTTAGTTCCAGAAAAGTAAGCATCTACCATAAGACCTGTCTTATGTTTAATCGTTTCTTCCAAACCTTTCTCTTTCAAATTATCACAAATTTTTGAAGTCCTTCTATCTTGCCAAACGATTGCATTGTGAACTGGTTTCCCCGTTTCTGCATCCCAAATGACGGTTGTTTCTCTTTGATTAGTTATACCAATCGCACTGATCTGACTACGGTTAATATTTCCTCGCGCCATGGCATCTGCTATAACTCCCATTGTAGTTGCCCAAATTTCATTGGGATCATGCTCTACCCATCCGGGTTTAGGATAATACTGCATAAATTCTTGCTGTGCTACACTAACAACATTCCCATCATGATCAAAAATTATTGCTCGAGAACTGGTAGTACCTTGATCGATTGATAAAATATATTTTTCCATTAATAACCCTCCTCGTATAATATGTATGGATATGAAACTTAAAAAAAGGTACTAAAAATCTGTTTTTTTCTCTTTTTCATTATTTCTTTTGTAAAGAGATGCCCTAATGCTAAAATAGTACCAGGATGATTAGCGAGGGAAGATTCCCCTCCTCCTTGCAAGACCTTTTGGCCGTTGCTTTTAGAGCTTGCTTCCTGACTTAGCAGTCAACTT
>NZ_JALY01000062.1:0-10024 GCF_002924615.1 Petrotoga halophila DSM 16923
TTTGAATTTTTGTTCCACAAAGTCAAGAGGTTCAGCAAACGTCTTTTTCTTACACTCTTTGTTTTCACAGAACATCTTTCTTCTTATTACAACTATCGTTGTTTTTTTACCTTGTATCGGTAAATCTTGAAAGCTTCTTTCATACCTTGAATGTACTTTTTTGGATGGTTTCCCACAATATGGACAGATTACTTCTTTTTTAGCTGATTTCACCCAAATTGTTATTCTATCTCCCGATACTTCATGTTTAACGTATTCTAAGTTCTCATCCAACAACTTAACTATTTCTTCCATCCCTCTCATCCTCTCTCAAGTGATTTTCATCCATTGTATCACCAGAGGCTAATCAAGTCAACCGTTGATGGAAAGAACCACTTTTCGTTTAGTAAATGCGGTCGAAAAGAAGCTTGTCGAAAAATTTAAAATAGATACTGATCAAAACAAACAGTTAGGTCAAATTATAAATGCGGCTTACCCTGATGAAAAGGATATTGCGCAAATACGTAATCGAATTAGACTCACATCTAAGAAGACTTTGATAAACGAGTTTAACCATTTTCAAGGAAATTTAAGTATTTTTCAACCTGCAATCGATATAACGGACCAAGCTCTTGATAAGGAAAGGGTGGATATCACTAATTTTGTAAACAGCTTATAAAAATTAATACACTAAAACGCTATAATATTTCTTCTCTTCGAGTGGTTGCTGTGGAAAAAATGTTTAAAATAAAGGTTCCAAAATTCTAGAATATGAAATTATTGCAAGAGGTATATAATATATTTGATGCTACGAAAGTTTTTAGTTTTGTTATTTAGTAGAGCATAATTTTTAACAATTGAAATTGTTATACCTTTTAAAAATTTGATGCATCATTGATGGCCTTGAAAAACAATTTGCTGTATAAATATATATATATAAGAATTCATTGAAATTCGTTGCCTTATCTGAACTCCGAGATACCCTACTTCCCAATCTAATTAACAGCGAAATTAGAGTCAGAATGTGAGGGGGGACAAATTATGGGTAAGGGTAATACAATTAAAAATCTATTGCAAAATTCTATTGCTGCCTATTTTGCTGCTATTGAGATACATAATAAGCCTAATATTACTTATCGTTACGAAACAACTACCTTGCTGCTCATAAATGCATGGGAACTAATATTAAAAGCTTTTATCAGAAAATATGTGAAAAGCAAAGATATTTTTGAAAATAATCGCCATACAATCCCGTTTAATAAAGCAGTTAAATATGTAAATGATTATTTGAACAAGAAAAAAGCAAATAGTTTTACTGCTGTTGAAGAAAATCTATGTATCATAGAAGAATATAGAAATAAAATTGTGCACTTCTATCAAGACTCTCTCGAGATGCTAATTTTTTCACTGATTGCGCGTTGTGCATTAAATTACGTTGAATTTGTTAAGGAGCATTTTTCGAGAGACATAATAGCTGAACAAGGGTTATTCATTATGCCTCTAGGATTTAAACAACCATTCAAACCTGAAGATTTTTTATCTAAAAAAGCAATAGATAACGTTCCTTCTAAGGAAGGAAAGGATTTCATCGATAACATCGTAAAAGTAATCGAAGATCTGAAAGAACAAAATATTGAGGATTCAATTGTTTTACCTTTTAGTGTTTATATAGAGAACGTTAAAAAAATAACTAACAGTGATGTATTAATTGCATTAACATCACCAGATCAAGCAGACGCGAAATTAGTAAAAGTGACCAAATATCAGTCTGTGAACGATCCCAGCGCCCTGAAAGTATCTTTATCTGACGACGAAATTTTTAATAAATTTCCTTTAACGTTTACTAATGTCCGTGATAAGTGTCGGGAAGAAATTCCAGGTTTTAAACAAAAGAAAGATTTTTATAATATTATGGATAAAATAAAAGAAGACCCAACCTTAAGTTATAAGCGAAAACTTGACCCTAAGAACGAGAGATCATCATCAAAATATTTCTATTCCGAATTGGTAATAGATGAAATAAAAAAAGAATATAATCAAAGTAATGAACACCATACTCAAACTTAATCTTAACTTTGACCGTTGGACCTTGTTTTTAGTAAACTGAATGTAAAAAAGTGAATTTGTAAGGGTAAAATAACTATTTTTTTCGTAGCAACATTTTTAAAAAGCAGAAAAAGTTCAAAACACTATTTTCTCAATTATTCATGCCTGTTTTAAAATTCTTACGTTTTTATAACTGTCAAACTCAGGAAAATACAGAACCACCCTGACGTAAAAAGCTTACAGTAGGCTATGTTTGCCGAAGTGTACTCTGCCACTAGGATGTACCAGACTGGTACAACATCCTTTTTATACTCTTAAGGCACGTTGAGTCAATAGTATTGATGACGAGGATAGGTTAACTATCTAATACAGCTCTATAGTCAAATTCACTTAATCCCCAAACTGTTTTCTTACCTTATAATAACCAGCTATAAATGGAACCTATGGTGTTTAAATCTTTGTAAAGCCAAAAAACTGAGAACCACCTTTTTCCACCTATTTTAAGTTTCTTATCCATACATATTATACGAGGAGGAATAGGATATGGCAAGGGTTACGGCAGTTAATATAAGCCAGAAAAAGGGAGTGATAAAGGAGCCGATACCTTTGGGGTATTTCAAGGAAAACCACGGTCTGATGGGGGATGCCCATGCTGGAGAATGGCACAGACAAGTGAGCCTATTAGGCCAGGAAAGTATCGATAAGATTGCTGCATTGGGCATCGAGGGCCTTAGTGCGGGAAAATTTGCAGAGAACCTCACGACAGAGGGTATAGATTTATATAAATATCCCGTAGGGACAAGGCTCAAGATAGGCGAGACAGTAATGGAAATCAGTCAGATTGGCAAAAAATGTCATACAAAATGTGCAATCTTTGAACAAGTGGGTAGGTGCGCTATGCCCATGGAAGGAGTGTTCACAAAGGTAATAAAGGGCGGATATATACATCCTGGAGATGAGATAGAGGTCCTGGAATAATTCAAGGTCTTTTTTATTATGGCGGTTTTCCTATTAAAATGAATTTAATCAATACTCCTGGCAGATTTTTAGTACCATTTTTAAGTTTCACATCCATAAATATTATTCGAGGGAGATTTTTATATGTTTAAAAAACAGAAGAAAGAGGAAAGGTTTGTCATTAAAGAAGAACAATCATTAGGATTAGGTGCTATTTATATCGTTGTTGATACTCGAACTGGAGTTAATTATTTAATGAATACTGGTATTGGGCCAAAGGGTATTACACCTTTATTAGATTCAGAAGGTAAAGTAATTGTTGACAAGTTAAGAATAAAGCAATGACGCATATAATGGCAGTCTGTCTGCTCCCACTTCTGGCGCCGAAACTTCAAGTCAAGTCCGTGGCATTGGTGTCAAGGATTGAGGAATAGAAGGACTGTAAATGACTCGTTAAGTTTGTTTATTTGCTTGTTTGTTGGATATATATGAAACTTGTATGTTTTTAACATCCTAATTTCCTTCATATAATTGTATACTTTAATTTTACACAACTTAAAACAGTTTTCATTTCTCCAATAAATTGAAGAAGGTTTCTATTGGATTTTCATAAATCAACCTTTGGTTTATGCATACTTGAACCATTCTTTTGTACTATTTGCAATCTTTACAAGTATCAACATAACAGGGACCTCAGTTAGAACACCAACTATTGTTGCAAGAGCGGCAGGACTTTGTGTACCGAAAAGAGAGATCGCAACAGCGACAGCAAGTTCAAAGAAATTTGACGCTCCAATCATACTGGCCGGTGCAGCAATATCATGCGGCAGCTTTAATGCCTTACTTGAAAAATAGGCTATGAAAAAAACAAGGAATGTCTGTATGATCAAGGGTATTGCAATCAAAATTATGTGTAGAGGGTTATTGAGAATAATATCGCCCTGAAATGAAAAAATAATGACTAATGTCAAAAGAAGTCCAATGGTCGTGACATTTCCAAACTTTGGAATAAATTGGTTCTGAAGATATTCCAGACCATGCTTGCGGATAATATAGTTCCGAGTTATCACTCCACCTACAAGTGGAATGACAACGAACAAAACTACAGACAGAATCAACGTGTCCCATGGGATAGATATGCCTCCTACACCAAGCAGAAATGCTACGATGGGAGTGAAAGCAACAAGGATAATCAGGTCATTAGTTGCAACCTGCACTACTGTATACGCGGCATTTCCATTTGTTAGATGACTCCATACGAATACCATTGCAGTACAAGGTGCAGCTCCCAAAAGTATGGCACCTGCCAGATACTCCTGGGCAAGCTCTACAGGGATAAGTGTTTTGAAAATTACAAAGAAAAATAACCAGGCGATTCCGAACATAGTGAAAGGCTTGATGAGCCAGTTTATCACCCATGTTACAAAAAGCCCTTTTGGATTTTTGCCCACGTTCTTAATACTTTGAAAATCGACCTTCAGCATCATGGGATAGATCATGAACCAGATGAGTATGGCAATCGGTATGGATACATTGGCATACTCGAAGCGTCCGAGAAACTCAGGAATTCCAGGAAGGAATCTACCAATCAGTACACCTGCAATCATGCACAAGATAACCCACACTGTAAGATATTTTTCAAAAAAACTGATCCCTGTATTTTCGCTTTTTTTCATATAACCACCCTTCAAATTCTATTCGATTTTTTGCAAAATCTTTAGGACCACAACCACTTCTAAAAGCTCGCCATAATAGATGACATATCGGTCAAAACTGTGACTGCTCTTCTTTCAATAAAATAATATTAATATCAAATAATTTCAATGTGTTTTTCTGCTTTAAAGTTATCATTAGATGGTTTGGTTTTGCAGCATTTGTTTCCTTTTGCAATCGCTTTAGGGGTTGTTAACCTTTTCAGCAAAGTAGCGGCATACTCACTACCCTTTTCACTAATTGTGTAGTATGTCCATTTCCCATCCTTCCTGCTCTCTACAACACCTGATTCAACCAGAATCTTCATGTGGTAGGAAAGTCCCGACTGCCCCAAATTCAACTGTTCTTGCAAAACACATGCACATTTTTCACCGCTACGAAGTAGTTGAAGTATTCTCAAACGTGTTTCATCGCAAAACGCTTTAAATACTTTTGCCTGTTCTTCATAAACAGTTGCCAAAAATATCACCTCATATCAAAATTATTTGATATGATACTATTATATACATCATATCAAATTTTGTCAATGTGTTTGAAAAAATTTTTGAAGTTGTTAAAGAAGTGTTTAAAACAAAAATTAAAAACTATGATAATTATAATAAAAGCTTCTCTACTATTGCATTTAACTGCTTAGATATGTTGGAAAAGTCCGAATTCAAGTCCAAAGTTTTAACGCTAATACGGTTGCCACCAATAATATAATCGTTATCTGGTACAATATCTTCATCAGTTTTGGCATAAAGCAAAAGACCACTTACATTTCCCGAATGAGTGCTATCCATGTTTTTTACATAAGTGAATATCTGATACATATTTTGAGAGTGAAGTGTCTGGTTGTTGAATAAGCTGTTTGTTTGCATAGTGTGTTCATAGTATTTTGTATCTATAATGAGGGTTTTACCCTTATATCTAAGAGTTATGTCAGATTGCATCTGGGGTAAATATTCTATCCTCCCACTGCCGACATCCCAGTTAATAATCGCGGCTGAAGCGTTAAACTGCGGATAATGTTTGCGGTAATACTCCAATACGAATTTTTCATAAAGCCTGTGCATACGCTGGTCGTCTATATAACGCGCCAACTTTTGGGAGCCGTCTTGTTCAGTCATGAGCATGCTCTCGATAATCAGATAGCAAATGTTCAAGAGCATCTTGTATGTATTGTTATTCCGATGGTATCTTATGCTAGACCACTGAACTTTGCGAAGGTTAACTTCATCAACACTACCAAAATAAAAAATTGCTTTCCTTAAAGCTTTTTTATACTGTGCTGATACTTCCGGGCAGCGTATCAATAGCATGGCAGTAGTTTTGAGAATTTTATTCATGTAGCTGTTTTCTGTAAATTCATCATAATCACAAACAATTTTCTTTTTAAGCATTGAATTTTGTACAATGGAGGTGGAGACATTGATTTTACCTGCAGGTGAAATAATGGCTTCTGTTTTGCTGATATACTCCCTGCTTAAGCCCCTTTTAATTTGGTTGTTGATACCTTTGGCAAGGATCGCCGCAAATAAATCGGAGGCATATTCGAAATCTTCGGTTGCCACCTGCTTATAGCCTTCTTCATTCAAAACTTGAAAAGCATAAGCAAGCATATAGTATATATTCTGAATCCTAATCATATAAATTTAATGCCTCCTTCAACTTTTTTTCCCATAGCGTTATTTTGGATGGTTCATCAAACCAATATTCTCGCAAGAGAGGCAACAATTCAAACTCAACAACATCCTTTAACCAGTTATCGGTTACTTCGCTATTTGGGCATAAATAACTGTGACCAATTCTGAAGCCACTGCCAAGAGACTCATCTTTGCTGATAAAGTCATTTAAAGACTTAATTTGCTCAATCAGGGCGTTAAACTTGGGATTGTTTGCTTGTTGAATAATTGCTTTAAATCCTTCAGAGTCAAAAGCTGGTTCAAGCTCAAAGAAGGCGAATCTCCTTCTCAAAGCGTAATCTATTATGGCAAGGCTACGGTCGGCGGTATTCATCATGCCGATAATATAAACATTCTTGGGAACAGAAAATAATTCGTTGGAGTAAAGAAGGTGTAACTTTTCTCCACGTTTTTCTTTTTCTATAAGCATCATCAGCTCACCAAAAATTTTGCTTACATTCCCTCGGTTGATTTCATCAATGATAAAGAAATAATCTCTTTCATCATCATCCTGTGCCTTCTTGCAAAACTGATAAAAAGGTCCTGGTCTAAGTTCAAACCCATCTTTGGACGGACGGAACCCCATAATAAAATCTTCATAGCTATAACTCTGATGGAATTGAACCATCATGACCCTGCTGGTGTCTTTTTGTCCCATTATAGAAAAAGCAAGTCTTTTGGCAACAAAAGTTTTACCAACCCCGGGTGCGCCTTGGAGGATGATGTTTTTCTTGGTTTTTAAGAGGTTAACCAATGTACCATAGCGCTCAGTATCCATGAAAACTTCACTAAGGAAATCCTCTTCAGTGTAAGGCTCGTAAAGTTCTTCAGTATACTTTTGTCCTACACCCTGATAGCTGCCACTGATAATGCTATCTATGATATCAGCCTGTTCGGTAGTTAATTTAAAGTTTGTATCATTGGGGAAATTAATAATACTCACATTCTTCAGCCGTTCATCAGCTAATAAAACTTCTTTCTTAATAACAGCATCAGTTATTTTATGCGTCAGTTCAATATCAACGACAGGAATTTCCTCTGTATTTATTTTGTCGGAAACATCGTAGCGGTCAGGATCATTGCTTGCTCTGATTTCGGGGTCACATTTGATAATTCCTGAAGCAACAATACCACTTTCAGGGCCTGAAATCCATATATATGCGCGATCTCCTTTTTTAATCTCGTCTTGGTATTGTTTTACGCTCAAGGTTATAACATCAAGATCTTTAATGGCACCGATAACATCATAGTATTTTGGATTACTCTGAAAAATCCATCCCACTTTATTTTTAGCATTTGAAATGCCATTTTTATTCTGATCTCTCGAAGTTGTTATAATCCATGCTGCGTAGGACAATTCAGGGAAACTGTGATGTGGGCTTTCGCTCTTTGCAAAGATTCCTTTACATTCGGAAATGAGTTCTAAATAGGTTTTTGCACTTGGGAGCTGCTTTAAGTCAGAAATTTTAGTAATGCTGGCATAGTAAGGATAGCCTTCTTGTATCAGATAACTCCTGTTACGCTCATCAAGATTTAAATAACAGAAGGGACGTATCCAATACAAACCCATGGTCAAATTCCACTTAATTCCAAGCTGCTTTCTTACCTTATCGTAACATCCTATAAATGCTGTTTTAGAGATTTCCGAAGGATTGTCCGCATAGTTTATTCCTGCGTCAAATACGTCCCAGAGGTTCGAAATGTCATCTTCTTTTCGCTTACTTTTTTCGGTAAAAAACCAAGCTGACATGTTGTTTAATACAGGGATACCATCAAACTCTGTTGGAACTGAAGCTTTAACACCTAGTTTACTACCGATCCCTTTCATCAAAGCAATTCGGTTTTCTGTGGATATCCCTTTATTGAAACAGCCGAATACGGTAAACGGACAAATATCCTCCATTGGCATACCGTCTTTTTCTATAAAGGGATAACGTAATCCTAAATCTTCATAAACGCCTTTTAGCAACACAAGAAGCTGGGAACGTTTATCTTTATATGGCAACAGTTTGTCCGCGAACTCCATGTAAAAAGAAGTCCAGGCAAATTGATTTTTTAATTGAATATTTGAATCCATTATCCTTACACCTCCACTCTATCTAATTATAGAGGTACTCCACTCTAAGAGATTTGAACACCCCTCAAGAACGAGATAGCAAAATTAAGGAAAATATATCTTCTTTTTAATATATTATATAATATAATTTCAACTAAGATGCAGTAATTAATTTTCAAGGTGTAAATCTAATCAGTCACTAAAAATACCTATACTATCATTCTAACCCATTTAAATTTTAAATCAACGGAGAGATTTTAATATGTATTCTATCTTACTAGTGATTATCTATATTTCATTCATCAGTCTTGGATTGCCAGATGCTCTTTTAGGCTCTGCATGGCCAAGCATGTTTCAAACATTAAACGTGCCCGTATCGTATGCAGGAATTATATCAATGATCATCTCTGGAGGAACTATTGTTTCAACATTGTTCAGCGGTAAGTCTATTCATAAACTTGGTACTGGGAAACTAACCACCATAAGCGTTGGAATGACTGCTATAGCTTTGTTTGGTTTTTCTATCTCAACTTCTTTTTGGCATTTGTGTTTGTGGGGGATACCTTACGGTTTAGGTGCAGGAAGTGTTGATGCGGCGCTTAACAATTTTGTTGCCCTACATTACAAAGCTAGACATATGAACTGGTTACATTGCTTTTGGGGAGTTGGAGCCACACTTGGTCCATATATTATGGGGATATTGTTGACTAACGGTTTTAAATGGAATTCTGGATATTTTACTATTTCGTTAATTCAGATTGTTTTAACCTCTGTACTGTTCTTCACTTTACCGCTGTGGAATGAGAAAAAAACAGGTAACAAAACCAAAGAAGAAGAAGAATACAAAAATTATTCTTTAAAAGAAGTTATTACTTTACCTGGGGCAATGTCTATTATGATCGCCTTTTTCTCTTATTGTGCTTTAGAGGCAACTACTGGTTTGTGGGCGGCAAGTTATTTAGTTCTAAATAGAGGTATAGCTGCTGAAATAGCGGCCAAATGGGCTGCTTCATTTTATTTCGGAATTACAATAGGAAGGTTTATATCTGGATTTATAACATTCAAAATGAATAATAAAAATATGATCCGTTTAGGACAAGGAATCATTATTTTAGGATTGTTACTATTGATTCTTCCTTTTAGCAATTATACGGCGTTTATAGGCCTTATTCTCATAGGTTTAGGTTGTGCACCGATATATCCAAGTTTGATACATTCAACACCAAGTAATTTTGGTAAGGATGTTTCACATTCCATTATAGGGGTACAGATGGCTTCTGCATATCTTGGAATAACTCTTATGCCACCCTTGTTTGGATTTTTGCAAGAACATTTCGATATAAGGTTATATCCCATATATTTAACGATATTAGCCTTTCTTATGATAGCGATGGTGGAAAAGGCAAACGGTATATTTGTGAGAAAACCTGTGATCAATAGTAACCCCTGATTTATTTGATATCTTTTGAGTAAATAAGTAACTCATCGCGTTTGTACCACCCTGTTTTTTCCCAAAATGTTTTGCCAATTTCGTTCTCATAATACACAAATAAATGACATTTTATGATACCTTTTTCTTTTAAACTGTCTAAAACCAAGTTTACCAATT
>NZ_JALY01000297.1:0-4377 GCF_002924615.1 Petrotoga halophila DSM 16923
GTCTTGAAAAAAGGTAAAGTTAGAAGGGCTAAACTTTATTACCTGAGGGATGTTAAAGGAAAAATAAGGATTAAAGAGAGGAAGGATTGAGCCTTTTGAAAGAGGCTACTAAGAAAAAAATTAAAGATGAAACCTTAGATTGGATTTACGCCATAATATATGCACTAATATTCGGAACAATTATTAGATTGTACGTGTTTGAAACAATGATGGTTCCAACTCCTTCTATGGTTCCAACAATCCAGGTATACGACAGGTTGTTTGTAGAAAAAGTTACTTATGAATTTGCTGAACCAAATAGAGGCTCGATAGTGGTTTTTTGGACACCTTTTGTGGATATCAGGGCACAACAACAGTTACGTGCTTTTGATAAGTTTATGGATTTTTTTGCTCCAGCAAAATTTGAAGGCCATGTAAAATATGTGAAGAGATTGGTGGGGAAACCGGGTGATACCTTGAGATTGGTACCGGTCGAAGAAACGTTTTGGGAAGATATTAAAAACGGAGAAATTCAAAATACTCCCGATTGGTTAGATTTTATTATTGATTATTATGAAAGTGTGGATTATATCCCAACCCAGATAAAAAACAAGGTTTCAAAACTTGAAATAAACGGCGAAATACTACCTGAATTTGAAAATATTTATTATTTAAGAGATGCAATATTTGAAGATCCTAAATTCTTTGATTATATAGCCTATCCTGATAAATACAGTTATGAAATCGCTACATCTGATTTATTTTTTATGTATAAAGATAACTTCACAGGCAGATTGATACCAGCAAAACCCACTATTGAATGGTACAAAGAAATGAGAGATACACTCTTATTTACTAATTTTTATGAAAACGAACTTTCAAAATTGGATTTACCTTCTTTAATATTCAAAGATGAAAAAGGCCTCGTAAATGTGAAAATTCCAGAAGGATACTATTTTTTCATGGGTGATAATACATTGGAAAGTCAAGATAGCCGCTTTTTTGGATTTGTTCCTGTTGAGAACGTAATTGGAACAACTTTTTTAAGAATTTATCCGTTTGACAGATTTGGAAAGATATAGCTAACCCTATCAAAAAAACCGCCAAAAGGCGGTTTTTTAAGTTTAAAACTGGCGGAGACGGTGGGACTCGAACCCACACGGGGTGTAACCCCATCGGTTTTCAAGACCGACGCCTTAGCCAATTAGGCTACGTCTCCACCAATACGAACGAAATGTCCAATCCAAGGGAATTATATCATATAAGGAGCGTTTTGTCAATGAAAGAATCAGATGAAAAGGCCAAAAAAATTAATAAATATATTAATATGTTAGTTAACTATCCTGTAAATTTGACCGCTTATCAAAACCAAAAAGATGCCTATGAAAACTTGATTTTAGATAGTATAATTTCTATAGAGGCAGAAGACAGCTTTTTAAATTCAAAAAGAATTGTAGACATGGGAACCGGCGGAGGTATACCTGGTTTAGTATGGGCTATATACTTCCCAGAAAAAGAATTTTACCTAGTAGACAGCATATCAAAAAAGATACAGGCTTTGAAAATTTTTATAAAAGAGCTAAAATTAACTAACGTTTATTTGTTCTGTGAAAGAGCAGAGGATTTTGCAAAAACCCATAGAGAATATTTTGACTTTGCCACATGTAAAGCGTTAGCCAGAAGTGATATTGCATTAGAATATTTGACACCACTCGTGAAAGTAAATGGCTTTATATCTCTATTCAAAGGCCCATCATACTTCAAAAATGAGAAAAAATATACACAAAACGTGTTGAAAAAGCTGAATATAGCTGAGTTTAAAGAAATCGAATACGAAATTGGAGAAGACAAGAAGAAAAGGTATTTTATACTTTTTAAAAAAATTGGAACAACCCCCCAAAACTTTCCAAGGCAAGTAGGGATTCCAAAAAAATTTCCTTTAGGAGAAATCAAATGATAAAAATAATTGTTGACGAACCTTATGAGGGTTCTATGAATATGGCATTGGATATATCCATAGCCAAACTAAGTACAATTAGAAAAATTTCTACTTTAAGGATCTACCAATGGAAATACCCCACCTTATCCCTTGGGAAACATCAAAAAACGAACAACCTAAACTGGGAGTTTATAAAAAGTAACAATATTTCTATTGTAAGAAGACCCTCAGGTGGGAGAGCGGTTTTACATAATAATGAAATAACCTATTCGTTTTCAACTTTTGTTAGCAACAAAAACTTACCAAATAATCTACTTGCCAGCTACATGAAAATCTCTCAAGCGTTAATAAGATCGTTACACGCATTAGGAATAGAAGCGGATCTTGAAAGGTCAAAAAAAGAAGGAGTAACCAAAGACCTTTGCTATGACGCCCCTTCATTTTATGAGGTGAAAGTTAACGGAAAGAAACTAATTGGAAGTGCCCAATACAGAACGGCAAATTTCATTCTCCAACATGGTTCAATTCCAATTAAGCATGATTATGAAACCTACATTAATTCTTTTAAATACTCTCATACTGATTGGATAAAACGGCATTTAATTAGTTCTACTATCGATTTAGAAACAATTTTAAAAAAACCTATTTCAAAGATAGAAATAGTCAGAGCTTTTGAAATAGGTTTTAAATCAGTCTTCAAAGAAGAAATATCAGAAGGCTTTTTAGAACAAGAAGAAATAATTCTTGCACAAAAAATGAAAAATAATTTTATCGTTCTGGAGGAAAAGAATTAACAATTTGGTTCACCAATGGCTTTAAACTTTGTTGAGTCAATAGATTAGCATATTCAACATTTATCCATTCTTTAATCCATTTCTCAGCGTTTGATTCAGGAATTAATTTATCCTTTTTAAATAGGTCATCATCTTGGGCAGAGTTCAATATCTTTGCAAAGATATCCGACACAAAAGCTTCAGTCGCGTCTCTTACGCCTATTTCATTATAATTTATACCAGATACATTAAATGCAGGCCCAATTATGTTTGCCATTTACATCACCACCAAGTCAGCATATATGTAAGCTTGAGCGCTTTGAATAATTGCAATTATATCTTGAGGAGTTGCTCCAGCCGTTTTCAAAGCTGTAATCAAATTTGAAACCGTTGCAGGTTTTCCACTTATTTTCCCGTTTTCAACACTTACACTGAAGTTACCATAACTAACGGTGAAATCTGCTATTTCAACATCTCCTCCAAGAACTATTGTTCCTGTTTTTTCGTTGATTACTATCTTGGCTTTTACATCGGGAGTAATCTCTATCTCTTCAATTAAAGCTAAAAAAGATATGATATCCTCTTCAAAATATTTTGGAACTTCTATTCTAATCGAAGATGGATCAAGAGCTTTTGCTATTTTTAATGAAAAAGTTGAATTTATTGCGTTGGCAACTCTCGCCGATGTTGTTATATCTGGTTGTTTCAAGTTGATAGTTACCGTATTTTCATTTACAATCTGTGCAGGAATTTCTTTCTCTATAATTGCCCCTTCAGGGATATACCCAACAACTTTGTATCTGTCTTGTAGGTTAGATGATGAACGGATATTGGCTCCACCAGTTAAGACATTCCCTTGTGCAACAGCATACACTTTATTATCAGCACCATAAAGAGGTGTTTGCATTAAGACTCCATTTTCAATTGAATCAGAATCTCCTATAGCAGCTACAGTAACGTCTAATCTCATACCTTCCTTGTAAAAAGAAGGTATATCAGCAAAGACCATAACAAGCGCTGTATTTTCTGTTTCTACATAAGAGGTAAGATTGATGTTAAAATTAGCCAGCATATTGTTTATCATCTCAGAGGGTACATCCCCTGAATCACCGCTACCATCTAAACCCGTAACTAAACCGATTCCAAATAATTGATTGTCCCTTGCACCTCTGAAATTAGATATATCTTTTATTCTAACTCCAGCAAAGGCATATATATTAACAATTAAAATTAATAAAAAGGTGACAAATAAATTTTTTCTCATTTTGACTCCCTTCTAAAAGAATATATTTGCTATTCCTGAAAGTATGGACGTTAACCATGATGGTTCGCTAGGATCCTGCTGGAAAACTATATCTCCATCGTACCAAATTTTTGCATTCGCTAAACTAGAAGAGTAAATAGTTCCATCTTTTGCAATGTTTTTTGGAGAAACGTAGCCTTCAACAATCATAGTATTTCTGTTGTTACCCACCTTAATTTCCTTTTCTCCTCTAATTTTTAAAAGTCCGTTTTGGTCCTCTTCTTGGATTATTGCGGATACAAATAGTTGAACCTCTGCAGAAGAAGAGGCACTTTTTTGATCATTTTGTACACTAACCTGCGTTGGATCTCCAGCCCCTATGGGCAAAAAATTGGATAAATCTACCCCTCCTATATTTGTAACTATACTGTCTTTAGAAACTC
>NZ_JALY01000294.1:0-1151 GCF_002924615.1 Petrotoga halophila DSM 16923
TGATAACCTTGACAGCCGTTTTAACCGTAGTAGCCTTCGTAGTATCGATAATCATGATTATCTATCTAATAAGGAGCATAACGAAACCACTGTTAGACTTCAAAAACAAGATAAACCAATTCAAAGAAGGAGACTTAACGGTAAACTTTGAAAGTAAAAGCAAAGACGAGATAGGGCAGATGGCCAATGCTCTATCAGAAATGAGTAAAGAATTGAGAAGATCCATGGGGTCAATAAGGCAGGCATCAGACAAAGTAGAAAACGCATCAGAAAGTCTAACACGATCATCACAAGAAAGCAGAAAGAACTCAGAAGAACTCAAAAACCAGATGGACAAGATACAAACAAGTACGGAAGAAACGGCAGGAAACGTAGAAGAAGTAACCTCAGGGGTAGACGAAGTAGCAAGGGCAGCACAAGGTGTATCCCAAGACGCACAAAGATTAAGTGAAGAAGCAGATGAAACAAGTAAAGCGGCAGAAGAAGGAAGCAAAACGATAGAAAGTATAAGTCAAGCGGTGAAAGAAGCAGTAGAAAGGACCAAAGAAAGTCAAAAAGAAGTAGAAACACTCGCAAACAACGCCAAGAACGTACAAAGTATAGTAGAAACGATAAACTCGATAACGGAACAAACGAACCTGTTGGCACTAAACGCAGCGATAGAAGCTGCAAGGGCAGGAGAAGCGGGAAGAGGATTTGCAGTTGTAGCGGATGAGATAAGGAAGTTAGCAGAAGAATCAAGGAATGCAACGGATGAAATATCAGAAATACTAACCAACATAACGCAAGGTACGAACAAAGTGAACGAATCTACGAACAAGGTAGTAGGAACGATAGGAGAAATAAACGAAAAGATGGAGAATGTACAGAAAAGTTTCAACCGGATAAAAGAAAGGATAGAAAGGATGGACCAAGGGATAGAAAACATGACAGCAAGTGCGCAAGAACAAAGTGCAAGTGCGCAAGAGATGAGCACAGCTATGGATAGGGTAGCGAAAGCGGTAACAGAGATAAGTGAACAACTAGAAAGATCAAGAAGTGTAATAGACGAACAAGTAAAACAAGCGGTAGGGATAAACGAAGAAGCGAAAGAGTTGAGTGAGTTAGCCACAGAGTTGAAAGGATTGGTTGGAAGTTTTAAGATATAAAAT
>NZ_JALY01000052.1:0-9953 GCF_002924615.1 Petrotoga halophila DSM 16923
GTCTTGAAAAAAGGTAAAGTCAGAAGGGCTAAACTCTATTACCTCAGGGATGTTAAAGGAAAGATAAGGATTAAAGAAAGGAAGGATTGAGCCTTTTGAAAAAGGCTACTAAGAAGAAAATTAAAGATGAAACCTTAGATTGGATTTACGCCATAATATATGCATTGATATTCGGAACAATTATCAGACTGTACGTTTTTGAAACAATGATGGTTCCAACTCCTTCTATGGTTCCAACAATTCAGGTATACGACAGGTTGTTTGTAGAAAAAGTTACTTATGAATTTGCTGAACCAAATAGAGGTTCGATAGTGGTTTTTTGGACACCTTTTGTGGATATCAGGGCACAACAACAATTACGTGCTTTTGATAGGTTTATGGATTTTTTTGCTCCAGCAAAATTTGAAGGCCATGTAAAATACGTGAAGAGATTGGTAGGGAAACCGGGCGATACCTTGAGATTGGTACCGGTAGGAGAAACGTTTTGGGAAGATATTAAAAACGGTGAAATCCAAAATACTCCCGATTGGTTGAATTTCATTATTAATTATTATGAAAGTGTAGATTATATACCATCCCAGATAAAAAACAAGGTTTCAAAATTAGAAATAAACGGCGAAATACTACCCGAATTTGAAAATATTTATTATTTACGAGATGCAATATTTGAAGATCCTAAATTCTTTGATTATATAGCTTATCCCGATAAATACAGTTATGAAATTGCCACTTCTGATTTATTTTTTATGTATAAGGATAACTTCACGGGTAGGTTGATACCAGCTAAACCCACTATTGAATGGTACAAAGAAATGAGAGATACACTCTTATTTACTGATTTTTATGAAAACGAACTTTCAAAATTGGATTTACCTTCTTTAATATTCAAAGATGAAGAAGGCCTCGTAAATGTGAAAATTCCAGAAGGATACTATTTCTTCATGGGTGATAATACACTGGAAAGTCAAGATAGCCGCTTTTTTGGATTTGTTCCTGTTGAGAACGTAATTGGAACAACTTTTTTAAGAATTTATCCGTTTGACAGATTTGGAAAGATATAGTTAACCCTATCAAAAAAACCGCCAAAAGGCGGTTTTTTAAGTTTAAAACTGGCGGAGACGGTGGGACTCGAACCCACACGGGGTGTAACCCCATCGGTTTTCAAGACCGACGCCTTAGCCAATTAGGCTACGTCTCCACCAATATGAACGAAATGCACAACCCAAAGGAATTATACCATATAAGGAGAGCTTTGTCAATGAAAGAATCGGATGAAAAGGCTGAGAAAATTAATAAATACATTGATCTGCTGATTAACTACCCTGTAAATCTGACTGCTTATAAAATCGAAAAAGACGCCTCTGAAAACCTTGTTTTAGACAGTACAATTCCTATAGAGTCAGAAGACAGCTTTCTAAATTCAAAAAGGATTGTAGATATAGGAACCGGCGGAGGTATACCTGGTTTAGTATGGGCTATATATTTCCCAGAAAAAGAATTTTACCTAGTAGACAGCATATCAAAAAAGATACAGGCTTTGAAAATTTTTATAAGAGAGTTAAAATTAACTAACGTTTATTTGTTCTGCGAAAGAGCGGAAGATTTTGCAAAAACCCATCGAGAATATTTCGACTTTGCCACATGTAAAGCGTTGGCCAGAAGTGATATTGCATTAGAATACTTGGCACCACTCGTGAAAGTAAATGGCTTTATATCTCTATTCAAAGGCCCATCATACTTCAAAAATGAGATGGAATATACACAAAACGTGTTGAAAAAGCTAAATATCGCTAAGTTTAAAGAAATTGAATACGAAATTGGTGAAGACAAGAAGAAAAGGTATTTTATACTTTTTAAAAAAATTGGAACAACCCCCCAAAACTTTCCAAGGCAAGTAGGGATTCCAAAAAAATTTCCTTTAGGAGAAATCAAATGATAAAAATAATTGTTGATCAGCCTTATGAGGGTTCTATGAATATGGCATTGGATCTAGCCATAGCCAAACTAAACGCAATTAGAAAAATTTCTACTTTAAGGATCTATCAATGGAAATACCCCACCATATCCCTTGGAAAACATCAAAAAACTAACAACCTGAACTGGGAGTTTATAAAAAGAAACAACATCTCTGTTGTAAGAAGACCCTCAGGTGGAAGGGCGGTCTTACATAATAATGAAATAACCTATTCCTTTTCAACTTTTGCTAACAACAAAAACTTACCAAATAATCTACTTGCCAGCTACATGAAAATCTCTCAAGCGCTAATAAGATCATTAAACATATTAGGAATAGAAGCAGATCTTGAAAGGTCAAAAAAAGAAGGAGTAACCAAAGACCTTTGCTATGACGCCCCTTCATTTTATGAGGTGAAAGTTAAAGGAAAGAAACTAATTGGAAGTGCCCAATACAGAACGGCGAATTTCATTCTACAACATGGTTCAATTCCAATTAAGCATGACTATGAAACCTATATTAATTCTTTTAAATATTCTCATACTGATTGGATAAAACGGCATTTAACAAGCTCTACCATCGATTTAGAAACAATTTTAAAAAAACCTATTTCAAAGATAGAGATAGTCAGAGCTTTTGAAATAGGTTTTAAATCAGTCTTCAAAGAAGAAATATCAGAAGGCTTTTTAGAACAAGAGGAAATAATTCTCGCACAAAAAATGAAAAATAATTTTATCGTTCTGGAGGAAAGGAATTAACGATTTGGTTCACTAACGGTTTCAAGCTTTGTTGAGTCAATAGATTAGCATATTCAACATTTATCCATTCTTTAATCCATTTCTCAGCGTTTGATTCAGGAATTAATTTATCCTTTTTAAATAGGTCATCATCTTGGGCAGTACTCGCAGGAGAATTTATTTGTTGTTAGAGGTGAAGGGTATTGTAGAAAGTCAAAAAATCTGTTGGGAGAAAATCGAGGTGATTTAAATGTGTGATACAATGATAAGTTTCGACAGGTCTAATAATAGGTCTTTCTTCGGAAAAAATTCTGACAGAGAGCCGGGGGAATTGCAATTCGTATATATTTCCTCAGACCCTGTGAGGGAGTTTAAAGAACAGCCCTATTTAGAGGAGAAAAAGGAATACAAAGAGCACTCCTTCAAAACATTAACTGACATATTTGATAGGTTTGACCACAAATATAGTGCAATTCTTTCAAGGCCTCTCTGGATGTGGGGAGCTGAAATGGGTGTTAATGAACATGGCTTATCTATAGGAAATGAGGCTGTTTTTTCAAAGGAAAGGGTTAACAGGGACGGCCTGCTAGGGATGGACATATTAAGGCTTACCCTTCATAACACCAGGAGTGCAAAAGAAGCTGTGGATTTCATATTAGGTCTGATTAAAGAGGTTGGTCAAGGTGGTGACGGAGGCTACCAAAGAAGCTTGAAATATCACAATTCCTTTCTGATTAAGGATTTTAATGAGGCCTATGTACTTGAAACGGCAGGAAAGCACTGGGCTTTTAAGAGTGTGGATAAATTTGCTTCAATTTCAAATGCATATTCCATAGGTGAGGATTTTGAGAAATCGGACATGGAGGATTCACATAACTTCAAGTTACAATACCAGAACAAACTTTTTCCCTTCTTCTCAAAGGGTGATATAAGACAGAGGACAACAAGCAGCAATTTATTGAAGAAATCAGATTCACTTAAGGATATCAAGAGTATTTTAAGGTACCACCACAAAGGAAGCTTTAAGCCGGTGAAGGGCATGAAATCAATCTGCCAGCACACAGGCTTCCTTATTAAGTCAGAAACCACCTCCTCCATGATAGTGGATTATTTAGGAGACAAGTTTATTGTATGGTTTACAGGATGTCCCCACCCCTGTGTATCTTTGTATAAGCCACTTGTAATCACATATATAGGAGCAGTATTCAATGATGTGGAAAAATCAATGGAATATAGTAAAAAAGCTTGTGCAAGAGCCATGGAAATGGTAGACATGTATGAGAATTTCCTTGCAAATGTAAAGCCTGAAAGGGATGCATTGGAGGAGGAGTTTGAGAAAATTGTATACAGCAATATAGAAAGTAAATCCAATGATGAAATTGCAGCCAACGTTGAGGAATGCCTTAAAATGGTGACGGCAACATAGGATATATTAAGAAGAGTCGTGAAGAATATGGCAATAATTAATTATTCTTGTAAGGGAACTTAAGATTATAATCAACTCCACAATTTCTTCAGTTTCTTTTTCACTAGTCAATCTATATTTAAAAAGGCTCTTTATAGACCTACTAGTCTCATTACGCCGGTCACAACTAAATTCCAAGACGAACCAGCGACGGTATTTGGAGATGTATTTGGAAAGCAATTTTGTAATTCACGCAGTAGTTCATAATACCTTAATCCTTTCGGGATGTTTTTAATCAATTCAACCGCTTTATTCCTTATTAGTTCTCTTTTAGAAGGTATTTAAAACCTCCTTTGATGTTCCGATTTTATATAACGTCCTGAGTGTTCCTGACTTGCCTATGCCCCCCTGGAGCTGTGCGATGTTTGCTTGATATTATCTTTTAGCTAAACTAACGATAACACCTGCAAACATCATACCAGAAGGAATGTCCCGAAAGGTAGGTTAGTTTTGCCGTAACAGGCACACTCTGTTAAGTGAAGTCGGTCGCCCCTTTATTAAAATGGATGTAAGAAAACATCTACTTATTAAATAATTACTATTCTTGACAAATTTTAGGTTCTATAAATACTAAAAGTTGAATTTTCTTTCTACTTAAAACAACTTAATTATCTTTTAATTCGTCCGATATACAAAAATCATCATTTATTTTTATTACTGTTAATATAAATAATCGCAACAATATCATGTAGTTATTATTATGTACATTTACAATATCATCGCTAGATGGTTGGGTATGGACATATTTATTTCTTAAATCTAAACCATTATTGAATTGTGATTTGTTAAGAAAATAGTTTATATAAGCTTGCTCAGGTCTTGAAAATAGAGTGCTTTCAAACTCAATAATATTTTTCTTCTCAAGTTCATCCATAATTAACCGTCCTGGATCGGGATACCTCCAATAATTAATTACTTCATTAAAATATAGATCTTTTAAAATAATAATTAGAAGTTTATCATCGAAAATAATATACCCTTCTTCGTTAGTTGACAAGTATTTGTGATCAATCAACCAATTAATTTTTTTAACGCAATAATCTGGATAATCCTTTAATTTTAATTTTTCGTTGCGTAACAATTCAAAAAAGTTATTATATGTTTTTTTATTTTTTTCGTTATATCCTAACTCACTCTGATCTGAAAAAAGCAGAAAAGTTACTGTTTCGTATTCTTCTCCAATACCGTAGACATATTTTTTATCAACCAATGATGGTATATTATTGTAAACTAGAGGCTCTGAACGGATTTCAAGTAATTCAAAGTCAATTTCTCCCTCTTGGACAAATAAAGAAAATTGTTTTAATACTGATTCCATGCCTGGCATTATAATAGTACATTTTTCAAGCATAGTAGAATTACTCGAAGGCATAGTAATCTTAAATTTTGAGGCATTAAATTCTTTAACAAGGTACTCTATAAAAAACCATTCTATTACTTCTTCTAACCTAATACCTAAACCAAATAGCTCATTATAATATCCTTTTATTTGAAGCAACGACAAAATATTTTTATTATTAAATTCTATGCCTGTTTTATAAGCATTTTTGGATGAAATACCTCCATATCGCTCAAAAACACCCATATGATTAAACTTATTAACAAGTGTAAATCTCATCTGCCAATCTACAAATTCAAATAAATAAATAAAATTATTTAATAGAGTTGCATAATCAGTGTTATTTTTAATCCATTTTGTATTATATTTAGCTGTTATTGATTGACTCTCTCTCTTTACAATAACTTCTTCGTCCTGTGATTCAGAAAATACGACAGTTATCTTTATATTCATTTTAGAGTCTTCAGTGAATAATTGACCCTCTTGGTTTTCAGCCTTCTTTTTTGCTTTCAACAAGGTTTTTGGAGAAATTTCAATTTTATCTTTATTACTTTGCATATTAGCAATAAGCCTTAAATAATTCAAATTTGGGTTTTCACTTTCAATATAATTATTAATAATGATTTCTTTGTCTGTACTATTTAACTCCTTTGGAAAGTTTAAAGGGTCTTTATCGCTAATATGTTTCATCTCAAATTCATCTAATAATAGCTCTGCTGATGAATAATCATTAAGCATATGTTGCCTAATAGTCTTTCCAAAATATTCTACTATCTTTTTATGCTTTAACAATTCGTAAAGCCATACTTCTGGTAAGTTTATAATCTCCTCAAAGTTTATTTCATCAATACTCTCATATACTTTAAATTTATCTATCAATTCCCAAAAATCATCTCTATAATATCTTTTAACTTTTTTATATAATACAATAAAATCATATTGAGCTATTGACTTAAAATATCTTGCTACTATTCCAAATAATTTATTAATAGTATTTTTATAATAACTAATATTTTCATTTGACCAGTCTTTTAGATATATTTCATTATCAAAATATTTTTTGACATTATATAGTTCAATCATATCATTAATATCGAGAGCTTCTTTTTCTGCTTTGTATCCTTCAAATTTTTTTATAATGTTTTCAATATTACTTAAATTATTGCCACACATTAGGTCATTTGTCGGATAATATTTTATTCTCTCCACTTTGCACCCCCCATAACAAAATACAAATATATCAGAAATTGTTGTATATTTTCTGTAATAGTATGATGATAATTAGTAAGTTATAACGATTTGGGCGGAAGTAGAACCCAACCCAGATATACTCTGTTATACACTGTCATCATTTTTTGCTTTTTGTTCTTCTTTAGTACCCTCCACCAGTTTTAAACATCATTTGATTGCTTCTTAAACGAAATCGATCGGATGAGCCATTGCAAACCCCGAATTGTCTTCAAAATAACTCTTGGACGTTTTGACTGTATACCAATTGCTACGTCTTGATATGGAATATAGGCTTTTACGATACCTATAAAGTATGCTACATTTTGTGATTTTGTGCTCTGGATTTCTAGAGCTTCAGGTTTAGAAACCACCGACACTTCACTTTTTCTGGGAAATACGAAAGCAGCTATCAGGTATTCTTGATTGGCTCTAACAAGAGCGTCTCGTATTAGTTCGATTGAACCACTTCGTATGTCGGTGGTAGCGATTATCGAGGATCCAGAGGATTGGTCAAGAAAATCGACTGGCGGCGAACCAAGCAAGAGAGACAGCCACACAGTTGTTTATCAGCGCCCGTTCACCACCTGAGCTGGCATTTGTGTCAGTGTAATACCTAAAACTTGCTGGGTTTTATACGGAATAAGATACCATCTTAAAATCGGGGTTTATGCGGTTTCTCAGGAGAGCCCTGTTCATCAGTTCGGACAAAATGTACAAAAATGGAGAGGTGATAAAAATAATATATCAGATTTAACCTTATAAAGGTCGGCTTGCCCAAAATTTGAATAGGAATGACATTTCTTATCAATAAGAGTGATATCGCATTAGAATATTTGGCCCCACTCGTGAATGTTAATAACTTTATATCTCTATTCAAAGGCCCATCTTACTTCTAAAATGAGAAGGAATATATACAAAACGTGTTGAAAAAGTTAAATGTCGCTGAGTTTAAAGAAATTGAATACGAAAGACGAAATAATTCTCGCACAAAAAATGAAAAATAATTTTATCGTTCTGGAGGAAAGGAATTAACGATTTGGTTCACTAACGGTTTCAAGCTTTGTTGAGTCAATAGATTAGCATATTCAACATTTATCCATTCTTTAATCCATTTTTCTGCATTTGATTCGGGAATTAATTTATCTTCTTTAAATAGGTCATCGTTTTGGGCAGAGTTCAATATCTTTGCAAAGATATCAGACACAAAGGCTTCTGTTGCGTCTCTTATACCTACTTCATTATAATTTATACCAGATACATTAAATGCAGGGCCAATTAAGTTAGCCATTTACATCACCACCAAGTCAGCATATAGGTAAGCTTTAGCGCTTTGAATAATTGCAATTATATCTTGAGGAGTTGCTCCAGCAGTTTTCAAAGCTGTAATCAAATTTGAAACCGTTGCAGGTTTTCCACTTATTTTCCCGTTCTCAACACTTACACTGAAATTACCATAACTAACGGTGAAATCTGCTATTTCAACATCTCCTCCAAGAACTATTGTTCCTGTTTTTTCGTTGATCACTATCTTGGCTTTTACATCCGGAGTAATCTCTATCTCTTCAATTAAAGCTAAAAAAGATATGATATCCTCTTCAAAATATTTTGGAACTTCTATTCTAATCGAAGATGGATCAAGAGATTTTGCTATTTTTAATGAAAAAGTTGAATTTATTGCGTTGGCAACCCTCGCTGATGTTGTTATATCTGGTTGTTTTAAGTTGATAGTCACCGTGTTTTCATTTATAATCTGTGCAGGAATTTCTTTCTCTATAATTGCCCCTTCAGGGATATACCCGACAACCTTGTATCTTTCTTGCAGGTTAGAGGATGAACGAATGTTGGCTCCTCCAGTTAAGACATTCCCTTGTGCAACAGCATAAATTTTATTATCAGCACCATAAAGAGGTGTTTGCATTAAAACTCCATTTTCAATCGAGTCAGAATCTCCTATAGCAGCTACTGTAACGTCTAATCTCATACCTTCCTTGTAAAAAGAAGGTATATCAGTGAAGACCATAACAAGCGCTGTATTTTCTGTTTCTACATAAGAGGTAAGATTGATGTTAAAATTGGCCAGCATATTGTTTATCATCTCAGAGGGCACATCCCCTGAATCTCCTGTACCATTTAACCCTGTAACTAAACCGATTCCAAATAATTGATTGTCCCTTGCACCTCTGAAATCAGATATATCTTTTATTCTAACTCCAGCGAAGGCACATATATTAATAATTAAAATAAATAAAAAGGTGAGAAATAAATTTTTTCTCATTTTGACTCCCTTCTAAAAGAATATATTCGCTATTCCTGAAAGTATAGAGGTTAACCATGACGGTTCGTTAGGATCCTGTTGAAAAACTATATCACCATCGTACCAAATCTTAGCATTCGCTAAACTGGAAGAATAAATAGTTCCATCTTTTGCTATGTTTTTGGGAGAAGCGTAACCTTCAACAATCATAGTATTCCTGTTGTTACCGACCTTAATTTCCTTTTCTCCTCTAATTTTTAAAAGTCCGTTTTGGTCTTCTTCCTGGATTATTGCGGATACAAATAGTTGAACCTCCGCGGAAGAAGAAGCGCTTTTTTGATCGTTTTGTACACTAACCTGCGTTGGATCTCCAGCCCCTATAGGCAAAAAATTGGATAAATCCACCCCTCCTATATTTGTAACTACTGAGTTAACCGTATCAACAGACGCCTTTTTATAATCAGGCATACTTTCAGATAAAGAGAGGGTAGGATTTTCTGAAACGACAATTGTTACAACATCTCCTACTCTAAAATCCTGGTTATAGTTGTAAATAGAATTACCTTCTTCATCATTTTTATTCCACAATGATTCAGAGAAACCAAGGGTAGTTAAAACTAGAAAAATTAAGAAAAAAATAAAAACTTTTGAAACCTTCATAGTGATCATTTTTTACGAACCTCCTAAACTAACCAGAAGTATTGGGCCTTCCTTCAGTTTACCGGTTATTATGTTCCCGCTTTCAACATTCCTAACACTCAAAGTATCTCCAAAATTTGCATTTGTCATAGCCCTCGCCAAAGTAGAAACCGTGATACCCTCAAATTCTACCAAAACCGTTACAATGTCTCCAGCTTTAACGTCAGGTATACGTTTCAAATAAGTAGAATCTACTATTTCACCTTTTTTTACATCTTTTGTTAATTCATAACTTCCTGATTTTAACAATTCTACATCTATAGGTTTATTGTTGA
>NZ_JALY01000298.1:0-7612 GCF_002924615.1 Petrotoga halophila DSM 16923
GATAGAAAAAGCTAATAATCATCTGGTGCAGTTCCGTGGATAAACTAAAAGTTATTAAGAGGATAATGTATGGAAGAAACAAATTTGAGATGTTGAGGCCAAAAGTTCTTTTTCTTGAGAATAATGGATAATTCAACAATCAGTGTAAAGAAACAGTATTCGGTTAGCCGTAGCATTCTACTTTATCTAATGTTTACAAGTATGAACCAAAAATACAATAAGTATTTAAAACCTCAAAAGATTTTAACAATCTTATTAATCTTAACGTAATAAGAAAACTGGTTGAATATATATACATTGATATGGATATGTTTTTAGATAATCTTAGAAATTTTTGACTAGAAAGGTAAGGTGATGGAAATTAAAGAGACAGTTTGTGCTGTAGTAGTAACATATAATCGAAAAGAATTATTGATAGAATGTTTAGATGCCTTGCTTAAGCAAACAAGACCTATTGATGCGATGTATATTATCGATAACTTTTCAAATGATGGTACATCTGAGTTGTTGAAAGAAAAAGGATACATTACAGAATTGCCGCCTGAAAACATAAGAGTGCCTTGGGAAAAAGAGTTTGAGGTAAAAAACCTACTCAATGGTAGTAGTGTGAAAGTTTATTATATGAGAATGAACGAGAATATCGGTGGTGCTGGCGGATTTCATGAAGGTGTAAAACGAGGATATGAAAGAGGCTATGATTGGCTTTGGTTGATGGATGATGATGCGGAACCAGATACAGAAAGTCTGTACTTATTAAGCAAACATTTTGAGGACCAATCGATAGTTGGGTTAGCAGGAACTGTTTTAAGACCAGATAATTCTATTGCAATAAATCATAGAGGTAAAGTTGATTATACCAATATGTTTCCATTAATTGAAAAGCCTCTTGATGAAATCGAGTATACAAAATCTTCTTGCGACATTCATGTTGCTTCATTCGTAGGATTATTAATACGGTCAACAGCAGTAAAAAAAATAGGTTACCCTAATAAAGAGTATTTTATACACAATGATGATTTTGAATACTGTTTACGACTATCAAAAGTAGGGAAAATTAAATTAATTCCAAGTAGTAAAATTCTTCATAAAGAAGCATCAAAACAAACAATAAAAGAAAGAGTTCCACTGTCAAAATTGTGGTTATCTTATTATGGGAGAAGAAATCAAATAAGCCTTGTGCGAAAATACTCCACTAATAAGCTCAAGTTGTATTTTCAAATCTTAATATCTTTGAGTCGCTCAATTGTTGGAATTATTTTATATGACGATCATAAAATAAAAAGAATCAAATTTGTCATATCTTCTGTACTCGATGGATTTACAGATACTTTTGACAATGACAAACCAAAAAGAATTTTAGGGTTAAAATAGTCATTTTAATATGAACATATAGTAACCGAGTACTCCTTCTTAAACAGGACCTTAGAATTAGTAATATAGAGATATATCGTCTTGAAAATAACTTTAGCTCATCAGATGGTTTTAAAAGGCAGATTGAAAGTGTTTATATTTTAATGTGTGATGAAGATAATTTAGTTGAAAAAGGCAGCTTTAAAAATTGATTCGCTTCCATGGATTAAATAATCTGCCATTATTTAGAAAAATAAAAAGAAAGCAAAAATACTTGCTATTAAAAAATCCTAACAACCTTACCAAGAAAGATAAAGTTGGGCTCGATGAATTGATGGAATATCAGCATCTTGACACAAGAAATTTTCTCATGCAGCTAAGTATCGTCTGGTTTTTTTATTGTCTTGGATAGACTTAATTTAACTTCAAATAAATACCCATTATTTTCGTGAGAGGATCAGTAATTTTTTACAATTGATATAATCGGTATTAATTATAAAAAATTAATCGGTGATGAAAAGTATAGAGAAACTAAAATTGAGGTGTTTTAAATGAATTGTGATCTCTTAATTGTTGGAGCTGGATTAGCAGGTTCTACAGTCGCAAGAATGTTAGCTGAAAAAGGTAGAAAAGTCTTAATAGTTGAACAGCACAAACATATAGCTGGGCACTGTTATGATTACAAAGATCAAGAAGGAATAACCGTACATAAATATGGACCGCATATTTTCCATACAAACAATAAAAAAGTATGGGATTTTGTTAATAGGTTTACAGAATTCAATTATTATCAGCATAGAGTTCTAAGCTATGCTGACGGCAATTATGTTCCTTTTCCAATCAATCGAGATACAATAAAAGAAGTTTTTGGAATTGAAATACCAACTTTTGAAATAAACGAATTTCTCAAAAAAGAAGTAGAAAAGTCAAAATTTAATGATCCTCCTAAGAATTTCAAAGATGTTGTGGTTTCGCAAGTAGGAGAAAAGTTATATGAAACTTTTTTTAAAAACTATACATGGAAGCAGTGGGGAAGAGATCCACAGGAGTTAGCTCCCGAAGTAGCAAAAAGGATTCCTGTAAGGGAAAATAGAGATAAAAGATATTTTTCTGATAAATATCAAGGAATTCCAAAGAATGGATACGCTCAAATGGTTGAAAATATGCTGGATCATGAAAATATATCGATATTACTTGGTATGAATTATTTTGACATCAAAGATCAAATAAAAGCCAATATAACTATCTACACAGGAGAGCTCGATAGATTCTTTGATTACAAATACGGGAAGTTAGAGTATAGATCCCTAGAACTAAGATTAAAAACTTTTGATCAAGAATATTATCAGCCTGTTGCAACTGTAAACTATCCAAACGATTATGATTGGACTAGAATTACTGAATTCAAACATTTCTTGAATGAAAAAACCAATAAGACGACTGTTTGTTTTGAGTACCCGAAAGCTGAAGGAGAACCATATTATATAGTAATGACCGATGAAAATATGAAAAAAAGGGAACAGTACATGGAAGAAGTAAAGAAATTAGAAGAACAAGGTAATTTTCTTTTTGTAGGGAGATTAGCTGAGTATAAATATTATAATATGGACCAAGTTATTGGAGAAGCTTTAACGCGTTCAGTAAGGATTTAGAATATGGCAAAAAGTATATTTAAGAACTATCTATACAACGTAGCTTACCAAATAGTCACTTTATTAGTACCTTTAATAACGACTCCATATATTTCAAGAGTATTGTTGCCTGAAGGTGTGGGAACTGCAGCTTTTATCAATTCCATCACTAGTTATTTTGTGATTGCAGGAACTATGGGTATAAGTTTGTATGGTAATAGACAAATTGCCTATTATAGAGAAGATAAAGTAGAAATGAGTAAAACTTTTTGGAGTATTTTTAGCTTAAAGCTTATTTTTAGTTCTTTTTCAATTATTGCTTATGCTTTTTTTGTACATTTTTTTGTAGATCCTAACCTTCAAATGTTGTATTGGATATCAGGATTTCACTTATTTGGAATGATGATGGATATAACTTGGTTTTTTAATGGCCAAGAGGAATTTCAAAAAACTGTAACAAGGAACTTGATTATTAAACTCATTGGTGTAGTATTGATATTTTCGTTAGTGAAAGACATTAATGATTTGTGGGTATATATCTTCATTTCTTCTTTTACCGCTTTTTTAGGGCAAGCGATAATGTGGATATATATACCAAAAGAAGTGGTTAAAACAAAAATCCGAAGAAGTGATATCTTCTCCCATTTTTTACCTACCTTAAAAATTTTTATCCCTCAAATTGCGATACAAATTTATACAGTTATGGATAAAACAATGATAGGGATAATATCAAATGCTTCTGAAGTAGCTTACTATGAAAATTCCCAGAAGATAGTTAAAATGGCTTTGGGATTAGCTACTTCTTTAGGTGTTGTCATGATGCCAAGAATTTCTAATTATTTTGCAAAAGAAGAATATAACAAAATCAAAGAATATACCGCCAAATCCTTTGTTTATATTAGTTTTTTGACTTTTCCTTTAACTTTTGGATTAATGGGTATTGCAAAGGAGTTTGTACCATGGTTCTTTGGTGAAGCTTTTTTTCCAGTGATACCTAATATGATACTTATTTCACCTATTATGTTAGCAATTGGTTGGAGCAATATTATTGGAGTTCAAATGATGTTGCCTATGAAAAAAGAATTAGGATTTACGTTATCTGTTACTTTAGCTGCAGTGGTAAATTTTATTTTGAATCTTTTTTTGATACAATCATATCAAAGTTTAGGAGCTGCTATTTCGTCTGTCATAGCAGAGTTTCTAGTTACTTTTATTCAGTTTCTTATGATGAGAAGATTTATACAAACCAAGTTATTATTAGAGGTATTCTTGAAATATTTAATTGGTTCTCTTTTAATGCTTTTTGTAATTAGATTAATTGGTTATTTTATGGGTGTTTCTATAATAACAACCGTAATTCAGATTTTTTCTGGGACGTTAGTTTACGGAATCTATTCTATTTTAACTAAATCCGAAGTTGTTTTTTATTTTATTCATAAATTTTTTAAAAGATAAAAATCAGGTGCTAAGACTAACCAAATACTGGTTCTTCCCATCATGATTTGATTATCTTCGTCTAATATAAGTGTCGAAAAATCATTTGTTAATAAAGTAGCACACAAAGAAAGATAGTTAAACTCTGACCCAGATGCAAGATTAGAAGAAGGGATAAAAAGAATAATAGACTGGAACTTTGAAAACAAAGAATGGCTGGCGAAGGTTATAATTGCAGAGAATATTTGAGATTTTATAAAGGGGGAGAAGAGGAAAGCTTTTCTCCAATTAATAAGCATAGGAGATGAGTTTAAATTGAAGAATCCATTAAGTGATGATATTTATAAAAGAAGGATAATAGAACGAAAAGAAGACATTAGAGGGCCTTATTTTCGTGATCAAACAGCAATAATTCATTCAATGCCTTTTAGGAGATTAAAAAATAAGACACAAGTATTTTTCTCTCCTCAAAATGATCACATCTGCACCAGAATAGAGCATTCTTTACATGTATCCACTATTGCTGCTTCTATTTGTAAGGGGCTAGGATTAGATATTGACTTAGCTCAAGCTATCGCTTTAGGGCATGATTTAGGGCATGCGCCTTTTGGACATGCTGGGGAAAAGAAGCTAAATGAACTAGCAAAGGGCATAGGAGGTTTCATTCATGAAGTGCACAGTTTAAGAGTAGTGGATAAATTAGCTAGAACAGGAAAAGGCCTTAATTTAACCTATGCAGTAAGGGATGGGATTATTTCCCACTGTGGTGAAGATTTTACTAAATCTATTAGTCCTGTTAAAGAAGAGAAGGTATTAGAGGAAATTAGAGATAGAAGCACTCTTCCCACTACCTATGAAGGTTGTGTAGTCAGAATGGCAGATAAGATTTCATATTTAGGAAGGGATATTGAAGATGCTATCACTGCACAATTAATAAAAGAGGAAGATATTCCATCAGACGTCCGTGAAAAACTAGGAAAGAAAAACGGAGAAATTATCGATACTTTTGTTACTGATTTAATTGAGTGGTCTGGTGAAAATGGTGAAATAGGATTTTCTAATGAAAAATTCGAACTAATGAATAATTTAAAAGACTTTAATTATAAAAATATATATAGACATAACCGCTTAAAAACTTATATTACTCACGTAGAAAAAATTATCGAAATCATTTTCAACCATTTGGAGAGTATTTTAAGTGAAAATGGACTAGAATATGATAAATATTGTAATACTGATATTCCTCTTGATAAAAGATTTGGGAATTATCTATACAAAATGAGAGAATTGTATGAAAAAAAGAAACCATTTATACCTAAACAAATAGTTTTGGATTATGTTGCAGGCATGACTGATCAATATGCCTTACAATGTGCGAAAGAAATAATCTTTCCGGAGCCGATTAATTTCGATAGAGATAAAGTATGTTCAGAGGAAGATTATCCCGAGTAAAATATTTAAACAATTTAGTAGGTCATAGTTTTTCATCAAAAAATTGAGTGAAACGACCGTTGAGAATCGTATAAAAGAATATTTCCTTAAGAATTCAAAAGAGCTGAAGTTGCTAAAATACTCATGGAATACTATATTGGCAAATGATTTAGTTGATTGTTAGATAAAATATTAGATTGTTGAAAAATATACAAGACGTCTGTACAAGGCGCCTTTTTTTATTGGTTGAGTCTTTATGTTTTCGACTGTGGAACAAAGCTCGGCAGAATCTGTGAATTTTTGATATATTTTTAGATTAGTAAATGAAGCTGCAATGTAAGGTGCACTTACTAAACGAAAAGTGGTTCTTTCCACTGATTGTTGAACCCTATCCATTATTCTCAAGAAAAAGAACTTTCTGTCTCAACATCTCAAATTTGTTTCTTCCATATATTATCCTTTTAATAACTTTCAGTTTATTCACAGAACCTTCTGCTAGTCCATTGTTGTATTCATATACAATAGCATTTCTAACCGCTTGAATATCCCTTTTTAAACCGTTCACAAATTTATCTATATTTCTGATCTTTAAATTACTAGCTTTTTCTCGAAAAGTGTACCACCCTATCACACAAATCCTGTATAATAAATTTGGATAAAAAATTGTACAGGGGGGGAAACGCCCCGAAGGGGGGTTCAAGGAAGGTGATAGAGAAGGTACAATACAATTATATAAGATTTTGGTGTTTAAACACATAAGTATAGCGATATTGATGGCCTAGGATACGTACAGTTACCGTTAGCCATAGCAAATGTTCATTAAAATTAGTAACAGTTTTTAATTGAAAAACGCCCATGTTGGGCGTCTTTTCAGAAACTATTTAAGTAACTCTTTTAGCTCTTCTAGTGTAATGTTTAGAATGTTCTTCTTTATTTGGTTTATGGTTTCTTCATTTGCTTTTCTGATCTTTCCTTTCAATCTTTTATCAAAATCTTCTCCAAACCTTTGGTTTAGAATTTCTATGATTACTTCTCTTTCGCCTTTTCTTTCCCCTTTTTCCACGCCTTCTTCAAATAATGAGGCTCCTATCTTTGTCATTCGTATCACCTCTTTCAGTTTGTTTAGGTACTCTTCCCTTACATAACTATCAGAGAACCCTAATAACGATCCTATTACCGCTTCTTTTTTGTTTTCATCTGGTATAGTGATCGCTAACTCTAACGCTTCTTTTGTCACTTCTTCTTCGCTTTTTTCGTTTCTCATCAATGGCAAGAATACTAAATCCATTAAGTCTTTATCCGTTAGGGTTTCTCCTTTTTCTATCTTTCCTTTTATTTCTTTATACCTTTTTATTCCATCGTACTTTATCATGAATACTTGTAAAACTTTGTATTTGTTTGAGCCCATGTCCAATTCATTTTCTGCACTTTCGTATTTCCCTGAGTATATTACCACCGTGTTTATCTTTCTTCTTTCTTTTTGGTATAACGCTATGTCGTATTGTGAAAATCTTAGTAAGTCTGCTTTCTTCTAGGTAGTTTGAAATTCTAAGTGTAACAGTGAGTTGTCTTCTAATTCAAATACAAAATCCATGTTTTGGTTTGATACGTTTATTACTGGTAGTTCTGTTGGTTTTACTGAGATTATCTTTGGTAAGTTTAGTTCATAATATTCGAGGGTTTCGTTTTTGAATAGTACTGATATCTTTTTGAAGATAATATCCTGACGGTTGTGGGTTATGTTGGTGCCTTTCATCAGCTCCCCC
>NZ_JALY01000063.1:0-6939 GCF_002924615.1 Petrotoga halophila DSM 16923
AAATGCCTTACCAATTTCATTCTCATAATAAACAAACAAATGGCATTTTATGATACCTTTTTCTTTTAAACTATTTAAAACCAAGTTTACCAATTCTTTCCCTATCCCATTTCTTCTATACTTCTTATCAACCGCAAGATGGTAGAGATATCCTCTTCTTCCATCTTCGCCACACAGGATTGTACCGATGATTTTCCTGAGTTTGACAGTTACAAAAACGTAAGAATTCTAAAACAGGCATGAATAATAGCAAAAAGGCGTTTTTTGCTTTCTCTGTTTTTCAAAAGTGTCACTACATGCCTTCCTTCTCCTTTGTTTATCAGTGTTTTAGACTTAAGCTTTTACTTTGCTCAGTTCGCTCCACAGCTGACTACCGCCGTTTTATCACCTTCCTTGTAAAAACGTATAAGGTTACGGTAATCCCCAAGCAATGCGTCCGTTGAGTGTGTGACGATAATTAACTGTCCGTCTATGCCATCTATACCAAAGCAACTCTTCAAAAGCTCGGTGAATTCAGCATCTTGATTCTGCAGAATTCTCTTGTAGTAGCCGATGAGCGACCGTTGTAAGTACAGGTGAAGGTGGACTTCTGGTTCGTCAATCGACAATACGAGTGGCATCAGTTTTTTGCCTTTGTCGTCGCTATATAGGTGTTCCTCAAACGGAGTGGACTTACTTCTGTATAACTCCATTATCTGGCGCAGTATGTTTATCGAAGCCATCGCCAGATACTGGACACCGCTTCCTGTCGACTCAATTTTCCTATCACCATCAGAGAGATAGAAAAGGCTCATCAGCATTTCTGTTGGATTTGGGGCAATGGTTGCCTTGATGAAGTAGTCGTGGAAGCTGCGGATTTTGCCTAGATGACTGTTGATAAAATCCGTCAGCTTATTCACTTTCTCATCATTCAGAAATGTTGGAACACTATCGGAAATAAATCGCTCGATGATTCCATTTATGAGAAGTCCTGCTACCTTTTGCGAATCAAGGCGTAATTCTCTACTTGGGACAGACGTGGTCTCGTACTTCAGAAAGTTGATTTTTTTGATCAGCGGCTTCGGTATGCTCTCGTTTGAGTCTTCGTTAACGATTGTTGGATATGCTTCCTTGATGGTCTGAAGATAACGAATTTTCAGCAAGGAAGCATCATTTGAACAGAAGTTGTCGTCAAAAAAACCCTGCTCGTAGGGAAGCAATTTGATGTCCAGTTCGACTTTCGTAGTTGGCAAAATCCGCTTCTTCAAACCCCTTGCCACTGCATACAGTGTCAAGAAGAGATAAGAAGTTACTTTTGCCCAAATTGTTTTCACCAACAATATAATTACAGTCCGGGTTGAAGCAGACGGATATGCCGTCGATGTTCCTGTAATTTGAAATTTTAACAGAAATTATCCTCATAAGCCTTCCTTCGGATTGCACTTTACTATTCTCTTTATTCTACAGCAGAATTCCCCTAACCGCTCATGCTATTTAATTGGCTTGAGTAGGTGATAGGCACTCAACCCAGGAATTTACCTACACTTCACAAGCACTCAACTTCAGCCTTAATACTTGGCGAGTCTATATCCCATAAAAATTTACACCTTGTATTGTAACTTCATTAAAATTACCAGCAAGCACAAGGCACCTAATGTCAATGAGCGAACCCGTATGTTCAAAACATCCTTGTTGTTCTTAAAGACCTCCAGCATCCCCGGGGAATGAGTAGAATTTTTCTGAATTTTGCCGACTTGCAAGGAATGGCTCTTAAAATTTTCTTGGATTGCAGCAACCAAAGATGTCTTGGCTTCCCCACTAAGGACAATAACTGTTTTACCGTCAGAGTAAATCGCATCGAAAGGAAAGCATTTTGCAGAGATACTACTTTGCCACCGTAAAATTGGTAAAGCGGTTTTTACGGTAACTTATCTCGGTGGGTAGTAGACACCGATAATAATGAACGGGTTAGGAGATACATTGTGAAACTGCTTTGTTGTTCCTAGGAAGAAGTACAAATCCCGTGTCAAGAACCAATCGAAGCATTTTTCCTTGACCTTTGCGATTGCCACAGCTTCGTCTTTATTTGCTCTCTTCAGACAATTCCAATACAGCATACCGATTTCCCAATCCTCGATCATCATCTTAGATTGCTTACCAGAATCGTCCTCGAACCGATAGGAAAACTTATAAGGTACTTTCTGTACGACCTTAAATTCTTCCTCGATTTCTTTCAAGGTCTTGAACAGATGTAGCTGCTGCGGCTGGGCGATGCGTGGGTATATGAACCATACGAGTGTTTTGATGTGGAGCTTCCGGATGGAACTATAACCGGCTTTGGCAGGCTTGCTCGCACTGGTGTCACGTGGGATGATGAATTTCAGGTGTTTTCAGTAAATAGCGATGTGGAGGAATCGGTAACTCGCAGTGAGGACATTTCGATGGACTATGACTTTTTCCACTCACAACTTTTGGCGCTTTCTTGCGGTAATGACTATAAAGTAAAGATTATACCGAAAGACATCAATATCTGGATATCCCGTCTCTTCCTCGGAGATGCGGATGGTTTTTCTATTCTGTATTATCAGGATGTAGACAGCCTTGTTTACTGGGCAAATGAAGCGGCTTATCGGTGGAAACTGCGAGGCATAGCCATCTGGTCGCTTGGACAGGAGGATATGCGACTGTGGGAAGCGCTTCCGAAGCAAATATAGTTTAGATGTTTTATTAATTCAGCGCTTTGCTATAAGGCAGGGCGTTTTTTTATATGCAAAACTCAAGTTGAACGGAGGGTTAAGACAATGAAAACAGTATGGAACTGGGGGCAGGCGGTTTTTACTGCTATTGGCGGATTTCTTGGCTGGTTTCTTGGAGGGCTGGATGGATTTTTATATGCTCTCGTCGCTTTTGTGGCCATTGACTATGTGACCGGCGTGATGTGTGCCATTATAGACAGAAAGCTTTCAAGTGAAGTCGGAGCCAAGGGCATCTTCAAGAAGGTGCTTATTTTTGTGCTGGTGGGTGTGGGACACATCATCGACAGCCAGGTGCTCGTAAGCGGCGGGGCAATCCGGACAGCGGTCATCTTCTTTTACTTGAGCAACGAGGGCATTTCAATACTGGAAAATGCAGCACATATAGGACTGCCCATTCCTGAAAAGCTGAAGAACGCGCTGGAACAACTGCATGGCCGCTCAATTGAGGAGGATGAGAAGAAATGAAGCTTTTTACAAAGTACATGACGCGAAACGACTGCTATACGGCAGGTCGGAAAATCACGCCTAAAGGAATCATGGTACATTCGACGGCTGTGCCGGGCGTAATGGCGGCTGAGTGGTTTTCCCGTTGGAACAAATCTTACAAGGCCGGCGATATAAATAGGCAGGTATGTGTTCACGCTTTTGTAGACGATAAAGAGGTTTGGCAATACCTGCCTTGGGATCATCGCAGGTGGCATGCGGGAGGAGCAGCCAACAATACCCATATTGGCTTTGAAATCTGTGAGCCTGCTGGGTTTTCGTATAAATCCGGGTCGGTAATGGTGGGTTATGATGCAGCAAAGCAGGAAGATTATTTCCGTAAAGCGTGGCAGAATGCTGTTGAACTCTGCGTTATGCTCTGCAAGAAGTACGGTCTTAATGAGAATGACATCATCTGCCACTCCGAAGGATATAAGCTCGGTATTGCCAGCAACCATGCTGATGTGATGCACTGGTTTCCCAAGCATGGGGAGAATATGGACACTTTCCGTAAAGCAGTAAAAAAAGCGCTGGAGAACAGTACAGATATCAATACTGATATTGGAATTGGAGATATGGTGGAGTTTAAGGTCAGTGTAAAGAATTACTACCCCGGCAGTGTGGAAGTTCCAACGTGGGTCAAAAATGACTATTACCACAGGGTCACACAGACTTTATACAAAGGCAAGCCGGTCATAAAAGGCGGCAAAGAATGTGTTTTGCTTGGCAAAAAGGTTAAGAAATCCGGCGGTCAAGAGATTGCAGGCATAAACACTTGGGTAGCAAAAGAAAACCTTGTAATTGTAAACAGCATTCCTGATAACAAGTGCAATAGAACCTATACAGTGCAAAAAGGCGATACCTTATGGAGAATAGCGGAAAAAGAACTCGGTAGAGGAACAAGATATCCGGAGATTAAGAAACTCAATGGTCTGACTTCAGATACTATTTACCCCGGACAAGTTCTGAAATTGCCGGAATAACGATAAAGGACAGCCAATCGCGGCTGTCCTAAGTTTTTATAGGAGGTGCTTGAATGATAGAGGCGGCTAATCATTTACCATATAACCCGCAGGAAACGAACTATTCAAAGATAACACAGGAGGAAATTCAAAGAGAGGTTGATTACTGGCGGGCATATAAAATCCTGCAAAAGATGCTTAAGGCGGGACTGATTTCAGAAGAAGAATTCAACAAAATCGACAAGTTGAACCGCAAAACTTTCTCGCCGATGTATGCACAGCTTATGGCCTAATTAGCTTGCTATTAGCGGCACACAGAGGTAACATGTCACATGCCCAAAGGAGGTGAAAACAGTGAGAAAGGTAACAAGGATTGATGGAAACAATGCTCTCCAAGCTTTCAAGCCAAAGGTGAGGGTAGCGGCTTATTGCAGGGTTTCAACAGACAGTGATGAGCAAATGGCAAGCCTGGAAGCACAAAAGGACCATTATGAATCCTATATAAAAGCAAATCCTGATTGGGAATTTGCAGGGATTTATTATGATGAAGGCATATCAGGCACAAAAAAGGAAAACCGAACTGGACTTTTGAGACTGCTTGCAGATTGCGAAAACAAAAAAATTGACTTTATTATAACCAAGTCGGTCAGCAGATTTGCCAGAAACACAACCGACTGTATTGAAATGGTGCGAAAACTTACCGATCTCGGTGTTTTCATCTATTTCGAGAAAGAGAATATAAACACACAGCGCATGGAAGGCGAATTGGTGCTGACAATTTTGGGCAGTCTTGCAGAAAACGAGTCATTATCCATTGCAGAAAATAGTAAGTGGTCTATCAGACGTAGGTTCCAAAACGGAACATACAAAATTTCGTATCCTCCCTATGGTTACGATTATGTGGATGGAAAGCTATTTATCAATAAAGAACAGGCTGAAATCATAAAGCGGATTTTTTCCGAGGCTTTGGCTGGTAAAGGCACACAGAAAATTGCAGATGGGTTAAATTTGGATAAAATCCCAACAAAGAGAGGTTCACACTGGACAGCGACCACTATCCGCGGTATCCTTAGCAATGAAAAATATACCGGGGATGTCCTTCTGCAAAAAACATATACAGATGAGAATTTTAAGCGGCATTATAATCGTGGTGAAAAGGATCAATACATGATAAAGGATCATCATGAAGCCATTATATCCCATGAGGAATTTGAAGCTGCCCAAGAGATATTAAAGCAAAGAGGTAAAGAAAAAGGCGTAATCAAGGGAAGCAGTAAATATCAAAACCGCTACCCTTTCTCGGGGAAAATCAAATGCGCAGAATGTGGCAGCAGTTTTAAGCGTCGAATTCATGGCAGTGGTAATCATAAATACATTGCCTGGTGCTGCACAAAGCATATAAAAGACGCTTCGGCTTGTTCAATGAAATTTGTCAGAGAGGATGGGATCCATCAGGCTTTTGTTGTTATGATGAATAAGCTTATTTTCGGACATAAGTTCATTCTAAGGCCATTGCTGCAAAGCTTAAAGAAAACAAATTACTCAGATAACATAACTAAGATTCAGGAGCTGGAAACTAAAATAAAAGAAAATACAGAGCGGGTACAGGTGATTATGGGACTTATGGCCAAAGGATACCTGGAACCCGCTCTTTTTAATTCACAGAAAAATGAGCTGAGCAAAGAAGCAGCCTTGTTAAAAGAACAAAAAGAAGCCATAAACCGCGCAATTAATGGGGGAATGACTGCTCTTGTTGAAGTCGAGAAACTTCTTAAATTCGCAATGAAAGCTGAAAAGCAGATTGATAAATTTGATTGTGAAATATTTGAGAACTTTATTGAAGAAATCATTGTGTTTTCGCAGGAGGAAATAGGTTTCAAAATGAAATGTGGATTGAACCTGAGGGAAAGGATGGTGAGATGATGAGCCATATACCTTTTGGATATATCATTCAAAACGGTAGGGCTGTAATTAATGAAGAGGAAGCAGTTAAGATTGAGAAACTATTTGAGGCTTATCTTTCCGGGCTTTCTTTAAGCGAAGCGGCACAAAAAGCAGGTATTAAGCGCTACCACACATCTGTTGCAAGAATGCTTTCAGATAAACGGTATGTTGAGGACAAATTTTATCCGCCAATTATCAGCAAGGACACATTCGAAAAAGCACAACTGGAAAGACGCAGGCGAGCTGAGGCGCTTGGCAGGATTTATGAACATAAAGGAAATGAAAAGAAATACCTGAATTTTAAGTTTCATGCTTCAATGCCAGATAATCTATACGATGATCCATTTCAGCAGGCAGAGTATGCTTATAGTCTTATTAAGAGCGAGGTGATTTTAGATGACAAACAGGAATGTTACGGTAATTCCCGCCCGTAAGCGAATTGGAAATAGTGCAAAGGCCGAGGAAATGCCTAAGCTTCGAGTAGCAGCTTACTGTCGTGTTTCTACGGACAGCGAGGAGCAGGCAACCAGTTATGAAGCGCAAATTGAGCACTACACAAACTACATTAAAAGCAATCCGGAATGGGAGTTAGCTGGCATATTTGCGGATGAAGGGATTACTGGAACCAACACGAAAAAGCGTGAAGAATTTAACCGGATGATAGAAGAATGTATGCAGGGCAAAATCGATATGATAATTACGAAATCTATCAGCCGTTTTGCAAGAAACACGCTGGACTGCCTGAAGTACATAAGGCAGCTTAAAGACAAGAACATCCCAGTTTATTTTGAGAAGGAAAATATAAACACAATGGA